>NZ_JBHVWS010000005.1:0-61951 GCF_042882185.1 Streptomyces sp. NPDC058239 | reverse complement strand
CTTTTTTTTTTTTTTTTTATTCTACTCCTTTGTTTTTTCTTCTGACGGCCGGCGGGGGGGGGGGGGCCCCGTGCGGGGGCCTGGGGGCACCGTGTGGTGCGGCACACCCCCCCACGCCCCCCCCCCCACGGCTCCTCCGGAGTCCCTCACCGTGGGCAGGACGGAACCCATCCGTCGGCCCGGCGTGCGCCCCGGGGACTGTGACCGCATGACTCTGCGGATCAGCGCCACCAACCCCGAACACCCGGCCCTCCCCCCTGTCCCACGGCCCCGTCCATCGAGCCCGAGACCGGCCAAGACGCGGGCGCCGCAGCCTGCGCCTGCGCCGAATCCTGGCCGCTGCCCTCGGCGGTCGGGACGGCCCGGCCCGCGCCCGACAGTTGCTGGCCACCGGCCACGGAGGATATCTGCTCCGGGTCGCCGAGGAGGACGTGGACGCCTTCGCGTTCGAGCGGGCGGCCCAGGCCGGCCACGCGGCCTTCGCGGATGGCGACGGCCGAGGAGCTGGGCCTGGAGCCCGCTCCACAACTCCAGCGACTGCACCAGGCGATGCTCTCGGTCGCCCCCGGCCGGACACGCCCCCTCAGGGCGGCCGGCCCACGTCGACCTTCGACCTGTACGCGGCCTGAGCATGCCGCACTGCGGACACCGAGCACTCACACATACAAGGACCACCCGCGCCTCCACCCAGGACGGCTACATCGAGTTCGGCTCGCGCCGCGCGATGGCCAACTCCCGGCCGGGAGCCGGACCTTCGAGCCGTACCACCATCAAGAAGTGGGGCTGGGGCGAGGCCCTGCCCGGGGATGACCGATTCGGTGGCCTGCTCCCGGACGCAGCCTCGCCGGACCCCGTCCTCGCATCCCGGTATCGGCAACAAATGTTGCCCGTCCGCCACGCACGGTTCCAGCATGGGTGCCAGTAGTGATGACCGTGATCAAGCGGATCGCCGAGGCGTCCGTGCCGCGCCGGCAGCCGCCGGAGGAGTCCGGCGGTGCCGACCTCCTCACGCCTTGCCGACCGGCGCGCACCCGCCCTGATCCGCACGCCCGAACTATCCGATACAAGGAGTTCGCCCATGCGTTCAACCACTCCGGGGCCGGTGCACAGCGTCACCGTGCAGACAGGTCCCGAGCGCGTTCCATCGCGGTCCGCCCAGCGGTCGGCAGCCGAGCAGGCGGGAGGCGACAGCCGATGAGCGTCCGGACCGAAACGCACAAGGCGGCTTCCCGCAAGACCGGCAACAGGCTGCCGCTCGCGGTCTACCTGCTCGCGCTCAGCCTGTTCGCGATGGGCAGCGCCGAGTTCCTGCTCGCCGGAGTCCTGCCGGACATCGCCGACGACCTGCACATCTCGCTCTCCTCCGCCGGCGCGCTGATCTCGGCGTTCGCCATCGGCGTGGTGATCGGCGGACCGCCCCTCGCGGTCCTGACCCTGCGCTGGCCGCGGCGGACCACGCTGGTGATCTCCCAGGCCGTGTTCGCCAACTGCGTGGCGATCGGCCTGGTGACCGACAACTTCACCGTGCTGATGGTCACCCGCTTCCTGTGCGGCCTGGCCTACGCCGGATTCTGGGCGGTCGCCGCGGTCACGGCGATCGGACTCGTCACCCCCGACCGCACCGCACGGGCCTCCGGCGTGGTCGTCAGCGGACTCAGCATCGCCATGGTCGCCGGCGGCCCGGCCGGCGCGCTGCTCAGTCACTTCACCGGCTGGCAGGGCGGATTCTGGGCGGTGGTCGCCCTCACTCTCCTCGGCGCGGTCGCGACGGCGATCGCCGTCCCCTCGACCCCGGCGGCCAAGGAACAGAGCGTGCGAAGCGAGCTGCGCACGATGCGGCAGCCGCAGCTGTGGGTGGTGTACGTCGCCACCCTGCTGAGCACCGCCGCGTACATGATCTCCTACAACTATCTCGCGGCGTTCCTCACGGACGTCACCGGCGTCAAGTCCGTGTGGGTGCCCTCGATCCTCGTGCTGTTCGGCATCGGCGCCTTCATCGGTCTGTCCATCGGCGGACGGATCGCCGACGGGCGTCCCCACCACGCGCTCCTCATCGGAGCCGGCGGCATCCTGGTCACGTCGGTCCTGCTTGCTCTCCTCGCCGAGCACACCATCGCCGTCATCGTCCTGGTCCTGCTCATGGGCGTCGCCGGATTCGTGCTCAACCCGGCCATCTACGGGCGGGTGTTCACCGTGGCGTCGAACGCGCCGACGCTCGCCGGAGCCACCGCCGTCTCCATGTTCCAGCTCGGCATCAGCCTCGTCCCCGTCCTCGCGGGCGTCGCCCTCGGTGCCGGAGCCGGACTGACGTCCATCCCCTGGCTGGGCGCCGGCCTGGCCGTACTCACCATCCCGGTCGTCCTGATCGACCGGACGATGGCCCGCAACCGGCCGCGGAACCCGCAGACCGGCGAGAACTGACACGCCTTTCCGCTCCCCGGTCCGCACATCACCGTCCGGCGTCCGTAGTGCTCACCGCCCAGCACGGCAGCGAGCACGTGGTGGCCCTGGACATCAACCCGGCGGCGGCGGAGAACACCCGCCGCAACGCTGCCAGACACGGGGTGTCCGACCGGATTACGGCGCTGACCAGTGATCTGTTCGACGCCCTGGAGCCCGCCGAGCCGTTCGACCTCGTCTTCTGGAACACCCCGTCCATCGAGGCGCCCGCGAGCTACTCCTACGCCGGCCAGATCGAACGCGCGGTCTTCGACCCCGGGTACGAGATGGTGCGCAGGTTCTCCGCGACGCGGCGGCCCATGTGGCGCCGAACGGGCGGGTCTTCGTTCGGGTGAGCTCATCGCGGCGATCGCGATGAGCGAGCCCGACGCCGGCTCCAACGTCACCGACATCCGCACGACTGATGGCCGGGCTGCCCCGGGAGCGGCTCTGAGCATCGCGACCGTGGCCGTGGGCGCGGCCGAGCGGATGCCGGCGGACACCCTGGAGTATGCCAAGACGCGTGAGGCGTTCGGTCATCCCATCGGCAGCTTCCAGCACAGCTGCTTCCAACTTGCCGTCATGGGCACCGAATTGACGATTGCTCAGGTGCTCCTTGACCACTGCGTCGCCGAACTCATCGCCGGACGGCTTTCGGTGACCGACGCCGCCAAGGGTGAAGTGGTGGACGACGGAGCTCCAGGTCGACATCGCCGACCGCTGCCTCCAGCTCCACGGCGGCTACGGCTATCTGAAGGAGAGTGCGATCTCCCGGGAGCGGGCCAACAGCCGGGTGCAGACGATCTACGGCGGGACGACGGAGGTGATGAAGGAACTGATCGGCCGGTCCCCCGGTCTCTGAACCATCCGCGCCCTGCCGCGCCCCGCCCCGCCGGGGTGGGGCGCGGCGCCAAAACGGCACCCGTGATTGCGGCTTCGGGAACCGGCCGGTCTAATGGCGACGTGGATCAGCCCTCGACCATCGCCCAGGCCCTGTCCGCCGTCGCCTCCAGGCTCAAGCGGGTGCGCACCGCTCGTGGTGTCACCCTCGCCGCGCTGTCGGAGGCCACTGGCATCTCCAAGAGCACGCTGTCGCGCCTCGAAACGGGACAGCGCCGCCCCAGTCTCGAACTGTTGCTGCCCATAGCTCAGGCCCACAAGGTCCCACTCGACGAATTGGTCGGCGCCCCGGATGTGGGCGACCCCCGCGTCCGGCTCAAGCCGCACGCGGTGAACGGCAACACCGTGCTGCCGCTCACCCGCCAGCCAGGTCCGCTGCAGAGCTACAAGATGATCCTGCCATCGAGCCGCGCCGCCCCTGAGTTGTGCACCCACGACGGGCACGAGTGGCTGTATGTACTCTCCGGGCGGCTGCGTCTCGTCCTGGCCGACCACGACCTGATCCTTGACCCCGG
This sequence comes from Streptomyces sp. NPDC058239, assembly GCF_042882185.1. Taxonomy (NCBI): domain Bacteria; kingdom Bacillati; phylum Actinomycetota; class Actinomycetes; order Kitasatosporales; family Streptomycetaceae; genus Streptomyces; species Streptomyces sp. NPDC058239. The sequence goes on along the minus strand of NZ_JBHVWS010000005.1, from coordinate 58,097 downwards.
CGAGGTGGCCGAGTTCGAGACCCGGCTGCCGCACTGGTTCGGCAGCACCGGGGAGGGCCCGGTCGAGGTCCTGAGCCTCTTCGGCCGCCAGGGCGAGCGGATGCACGTACGAGCCCGGCCGACACGCTGAGCGCCCACCTCCGGTACATGTGCCGGAGGCGGGCGCTCAGCGGAGGCGGCACCGTGGCCGTCACCCCTTCACTCAGGGCGCGGGGACGGGCGACCGCTCGGCAGCGGCGCGGTGCGCGGCGAGGTCGCGCTCGATCTCCGCATCCACCAGGTCGTGGTTGAGGGCGAAGGCGGCTGCCGCGCCCATGCCGGCCGCCGTGACGGCCTGGGCGCGCGGGTCCACCACATTGCCGACGGCCCACAGGCCAGGGCGGCTGGTGCGGCCGGCCCGGTCGGTGACCAGCCGGCCCTGCTCGTCGACCTCGCAGCCGAGACCGTCGAAGGCCCCGTCGTTCGGGGTCATCTTCGGGAAGAGGAACACCCCGGCGCACTCCAGCGTCCGCCCGTCGGCGAGTTCCACCGCGTGGAGCCGTCCGTCCTTGCTGAGCAGGGTGGACACCGGCCCTTCGGCCACTTCGATCCCGCGTGCGTCCATGCGCTCCCGCTCCTCATCGGTGAGTGGTCGGCCGTGCGGGACGTACACGATGTGGGGCGACCACTGGCGCAGGAGCAGCGCCTGCCCGGGGGAGGCGGGATGCACTCCGAGCACGACGATCGGCTGGTCGCCGACTTCATAGCCGTGGCAGTACGGGCAGAAGTGCACGTCCTCCCCCCACATCGCGCGCACGCCCGGGATCTCGGGCAGCTCGTCGCGCAGGCCCGCGGCGAGCACGACGTGCCGGGCGTCCAGCGTCGCGCCGCCCTCCAGGCGCACCACGTACCCTCCGCTCTCCCCGGCCTCCACCTGCTCCACCCGGCCGTCGATCCGGACTGCGCCGTAGCGCGCTATCTCCGCGCGACCGGCCTCGAGCAGGGTGAGCGGGGGGACGCCGTCACGGGAGAGGAAGCTGTGCATATGGGCCGAGGGAGCGTTGCGGGGCTCCCCGGCATCGACGACGGCGACGGTGCGACGGGCCCGGGCGAGCACGAGCGCGGCATTCAGCCCACCCGCCCCGCCGCCTATCACGATGACGTCATACGAGGTTCGGTCGTTGGTGAGATTGTTGGCGCCGGTCATGGCGATCACCTCCGCTGCAAGCGTGCGGTCCGCCGCCCTCCCGAACAATCTTTGTTGCCGTTTCCGGGACAGAGACCCCGCGCTCGGCCGCCACGAGAGGGCGCCCGTATCCGGCAGGCCGGGAGCGCGCGGCCGAAGGCGGCACCGCTGCGGGTGCGGGGGTTCTATCACCAGCATTTGGGACGCCACCCGAGGCGCGGGTACTTGCGAATCGGATTCGTGGTCGACCCTCCCTTCCGGGAGCGTCAGGTACTTCCAGGTCTGCACGCAGGACGGTGCCACCGGTACGCCTTTCGCGTGTAGTGGCCGGGTCAGGATCACGACGACCAAGTAGCCCTCATTCAGCCTCCGGACGAGGTCTACGTCGAATGACTCGGTGTGCCCGAGTTCATCACATACGACTGAGGCGAACTGACGGACGAGCGCGGCTTCCGCTGATCCTTGAGGTCTCTCATCCCGAAGGTCATCACAGGAGCCGCGCTCGTTCCCGTGCCTGGCGGTGACGGTGGCGGCATCGCCTTCCGGCGCCAGTCACAGCGCGCCCAGCGGTGCGGCCCGGAAACCGCGGCCGATGCCCAACACGCAGATCACCGAGTACAGCCGACGAACGGGAATCTACTGACCCCGGCCAAGGGGCCCAGGCAAGGTGGAAGTCTGCCGCCGTTCCGGGACCGGGATCTCGGTGCTCGGACCGGCTCCACCATGTCTCGTTCCTGCCAGGCGGAGATCTTCGGCAGTTCCGGGATCTCGCCCCTTGCCCAAGAGGGCGTTCCATCCCCTTGTTTCATCCCGGACTACGAGTTCTGGGGTGGTTCATACTCCGCGCCATGTGAGGGTGGATTCGGCGGTGACAAACCCCACCGAGAGCGACAGGCGCTGCGCCTGGTGTGCCAATGCGCCGCATTCTCCGGACTCTGCTCGCCACATGGGAGGTCGACGGAGCGGCCCCGGCCCGCACCTGCTCCGACGCAGAGACCCCGGCCTGACGCCTTGTCAGCAGAATCGGCATCGGGTCAGCATTGACCTGGTCAAAGACGGTTACGCGGAACGCCAGCTGCGCATAGGCTGTCATCCTCTCAGGTATCCGCTCACCTGGCAGGGTGCAGCCCTGGAGCCGATCCGGCAGAGCTAGGAGCCGCCCCGTGTTCTATTACGTGCTCAAATACGTCGTCCTCGGGCCGCTTCTCCGGCTGTTCTTCCGCCCCAGGATCGAGGGACTGGAGCACATCCCGGAGGATGGCGCGGCCATCGTCGCCGGTAACCATCTGTCATTCTCCGACCATTTCCTGATGCCCGCGATCCTCAAACGGCGCATCACGTTCCTCGCCAAGGCGGAGTACTTCACCGGACCGGGGGTGAAGGGGCGGCTGACCGCCGCCTTCTTCCACAGCATCGGGCAGATTCCGGTGGACCGGTCCGGCAAGGACGCGGGGCAGGCGGCGATCCGCGAAGGGCTCGGGGTGCTGAGCAGGGGCGAGCTGCTGGGGATCTACCCGGAGGGCACCCGTTCGCACGACGGCCGGCTGTACAAGGGCAAGGTCGGCGTGGCCGTGATGGCGATCAGGGCGCAGGTGCCGGTGGTGCCGTGCGCGATGGTCGGTACGTTCGAGATCCAGCCGCCGGGACAGGTCGTGCCGCGCATCAAGCGGGTCACCATCCGCTTCGGTGAGCCGCTGGACTTCTCCCGCTACGCAGGTCTGGAGAACCAGAAGGCGGCGATCCGGGCGGTCACCGACGAGATCATGTACGCGATCCTCGGCCTCTCCGGACAGGAGTACGTCGATGAGTACGCGGCCAAGGTGAAAGCCACGCAGGCCGCGCAGGCCGGGCAGTCGAAGAAGTTCCCGAAGCTGCGACGCTGACGGCGAATCCGCGCTGGGTGAACTCCACTGGTCCGGGCGACGGCCCCGCCCTAGCGTTCCTCTCATGAGCAGGGGAAACGCATGGGTTCTGGGAGCGACGGGTCAGATCGGGCGAGTGGCCGTGCAGGCGCTCGTCGAGGAGGGCTGGGAGGTGACGGCCGCTTCACGCGGCGGCGGCCGGGACGCGCGGTGGGACGGTGCGGTGCGCACGACGGCTCTCGACCGGGACGAGGACGGGGCGCTGGCGGCGTCGCTGGGTGACGGTTGTGACGTACTGGTCGACATGGTTGCGTACGGCGCGGATCACGCCCGGCAGCTGAGAGGCCTCGCGGACCTGATCGGTTCGGCGGTGGTCATCTCCAGCGGTGCGGTGTACGAGGACGATCAGGGTCGCAGCTTCGACACACAGGGCGAACCCGACGGAGCCCCGCAGTATCCCGTGCCGCTCCCGGAGACACAGCGCACCGTACCGGCCGGCGGTGCCACGTACGGAACGCGGAAGATACAGCTGGAGCAGGATCTGCTCGCGGCGGGGGGCGCGCTGCCGGTGACGCTGTTGCGCGCGGGGGCGATTCACGGGGCGTACTGCCGCTCGCCCCGAGAGCTGTACTTCGTGAAGCGGCTCCTGGACGGCCGGGGGCGGCGGGTGCTCTCGTACGGCGGGACGTCCCGTTTCCACCCGGTCCATGTATCCAACCTGGCCGAGCTGATCCGGCTCGCCGCCGGGCGGCCCGGTTCGCGGGTGCTCAATGCCGCAGATCCGCAGGCGCCGACGGTCGCGGAGATCGGCGAGGCCGTCGACGCGGTACTCGGCCGGAGGACCGAGACCGTGCTGATGGCCGGCGCACCCGGGGACGACGGCGTCGGCTCGACGCCCTGGAGCGCCGCCCATCCCATCGTGTACGACATGACGGCCGCCGAGCGGGAGCTCGGGTACCAGCCGGTGACGGGCTATGTGGAGTCGCTTCCGGAAACGGTCGAGTGGATCGCCGCGCAACTGGAGGGCAGGGACTGGACGGAGGCCTTTCCCCTCATGCTGCGGGCATACGGGAAGAAGCTCTTCGACTACGAGGCGGAGGACGTCTGGCTGAAGACCTACGACCGGAAGGCGTGAGGCGGAGCCCGCACACGAGAACGGGCGGCCGGTGGTTCGAGGCCACCGGCCGCCCGTGCCCATGAGGTGTGACCGTTACGGCTTGGGTGTGGCGTGCGGGGCGCACGTCACGTCGCTGCGGTCGGTCCTGCCGGTGAGCAGGTAGGTGTCCACCCGCTCGTTGATGCAGGGGTTGACCAGGCCGGTGACACCGTGCGAACCGGCGTCCCGCTCGGTGATGAGGCGCGAGCCCTTGAAGCGCTTGTGCAGTTCGACGGCGCCCTGGTACGGGGTGGCGGCGTCACGCGTGGACTGCACGATCAGCACAGGCGGCAGGCCCTTGCCGGTCTTCACGTCCAGCGGTGTCTGCTGCTTGGCCGACCAGGTCGCACAGGGCAGGTTCATCCAGGCGTTGGCCCAGGTCATGAACGGGTAGTCCTTGTGCAGCCGGGTGTTGTCGCGGTCCCACTTCCGCCAGCTGGTCGGCCACTTGGCATCCGCGCACTCGACCGCCGTGTACACGGCATTGCCGTTCTCCGAGGAGATGTTCCCCGCGGTGTCCGACATGTCCGGGCCCGCAGCATCGACCAGTGCCTGGGTGTCGCCGCCCAGGTAGTCGCTCCAGGTCTGGGCGACGAGCGCCCAGGTGGAGTCGTAGTAGGGCGCGTTCTGGAAGAAGCCGATGAGCTCGGCCGGGCCGACGACACCACCGATCGGGTTCTTCTTTGCGGCGGCGCGCAGCTTCAGCCACGCCTGCTCGACCTTCGCGGGAGTGTTGCCGATGTGGAAGGCGGAGTCGTTCTCGGCGACCCATGCCTTCCAGTCGTCCCAGCGGCCCTGGAAGGCGATGTCCTGGTTGAGGTTGGCCTGGTACCAGATGTTGTCCTTCGCCGGGTTGACAACACTGTCGACAACCATGCGGCGGACGTGGGTCGGGAAGAGCGTGCCGTAGACCGCGCCCAGATAGGTGCCGTAGGAGACGCCCAGGAAGTTGAGCTTCTTCTCACCGAGGGCGGCGCGGATGACATCCAGGTCGCGTGCGGTGTTCGGCGTGGTCATGTGCGGCAGCATGTCGCCGCTGCGTTCGGCGCAGCCGTCCGCGTACTCGGCGGCGAGCTTGCGCTGGGCGCGCTTGTCGGCCTCGGAGTCGGGTACGGGGTCGGCCTTAGGAGCTTTGACGTACTCCTGGGGGTCGATGCAGGAGATCGGCGCGGAGTGGCCGACGCCCCGTGGGTCGAAGCCCACGAAGTCGTACGCCTTCGCCGTATTCGTCCAGAGCGGGTTCTTGTTGGTGATCCGGGTGGGGAACCGCAGCCCCGAACCGCCGGGGCCGCCCGGGTTGTAGAGCAGGGCGCCCTGTCGTTCGTCCTTCGTGCCGGTGCTGACGTGCCGGTCGACGGCGAGCTTGATCTGCTTGCCGTCGGGCCTGGCGTAGTCGAGCGGCACGGTCACCCAGCCGCACTGGATCGGCTTGGCTATGGCCCAGTCGGCCGGACAGTCCTTCCAGTCGATGCCGGACCTGGCCGCCCGTGCCGCGGCGACCTGAACGCCGCGCGCCTCGGAACCGTGGTGGTGACGGCCTTCGGCAGTGGCCGCCGGTGCGGTCACCGCGCCCGCTATGAGCGTGCCCGCGATCAGAGCGCCGGCCGAGCCGAGCACTGCTGTGCGTCTCAAGTGGAACCTCCCCCATCTCTGAAGCGCCGCCGGTGGCGGCACAGTTCATTCAGGACCTCCCGCGGATCCTGTCGTCTGTGAGGTTCCTGAGAACAGATCACACACTCACTTCTTTACCGAATCGATAACCGGACACCCATGTCCCGCTGAGCGGTATTCACCCCGCCGGGGTGCCGAGCACATCGCTCAGTGCGTCGTGCAGGACCCTGCGCAGCAGGCGTGCATCGGGGGCGACCGCTGTCACCAGCACAGCCGGACCGACGAGTGGTGTGAGGACGGCTGTCGGCCCCAGCAGGCATACTTCGGGGCATTTGTCGTCGAACGACGGGTCCACGACGAGGAGTTGACCGACGGCCCGGTGGCCGCCCAGGACGGCCGCGCCGTCCCAGCCGCCGGGTGCTCCCGGCCCGTACGCGACCTGCTGGTCGATCAGCGGTCGGCCGGATCGGCGCACTGTGAGGCGACTGGTGAGAGTGCCGGTGCTCTCGCCGTGGCGGCCGAGAATCTGCTCCTCGCGCAGCACCAGCCGTGCGGTGGCGGCGAGTTCCACCCGCGTGGCCATGTGCAGGACACTGCCGTGCGCCGAGACGAGTTGCTCCGGCAGCCAGCAGAGCTCGGCACGCTCCCCCACGTTCAACTCGATGTCGTACGTGGCGGGTTCGGCGGCCGCTCCCGGCCCGGGCAGGGCGATGGTGGCCGCGGCCGAGTCGACGGTGAGCCGGGCGTCTTCCTCGACCCGTGCCTCGATGGCGAGCCGGTCGCCACCGAGCGGCGCGCTCATGGCGCCGACGACGGTGACACGGGCGTACGGGCCGTTCGCGGCCCGGGTCCGGCGCAGGGCGAGCGGCCCGTCGCTCTCCAGCACGGGGAGCGAGGTGACGCCCCGGCTGTCGAGGACCGCGGCAATGCGGGCGGTGGCCTGGACGCTCATGCGGTCCAGGCGGCGAGCTGCCCCCGCACCCAGTCCGCGACCGGCCCCGCACCTTCCTCCGAGGTGAGTGAGGTGAAGGCCACGGGGAGCGGCCCGCGTTGCTGTGCGGCGTCCTGAGCCATTCGGTCGAGATCGGATCCGACGTACGGGGCGAGGTCGGTCTTGTTGATGACGAGCAGGTCGGAAGTGGTGACGCCGGGACCGCCCTTGCGCGGGATGTCGTCGCCGCCCGCCACATCGATGACGAAGATCTGGGCGTCGACCAGACCCTTGGAGAAGGTGGCGGTGAGGTTGTCGCCGCCGGATTCGACCAGGATCAGATCGAGCGGCCCGACGGTGTCCTCCAGGTCCTCGACGGCTTCGAGGTTGGCGGAGATGTCGTCCCGGATCGCGGTGTGCGGGCAGGCGCCGGTCTCCACGGCCTGGATGCGCTCGGGCGGCAGGACGGCATGGCGCAGCAGGAAGGCGGCGTCCTCGCGGGTGTAGATGTCATTGGTGACCACAGCGATGGAGAGCTGGTCGCGCAGAGCCCGGCATAGGGCGGCGACGGTCGCGGTCTTGCCGGAGCCGACCGGTCCGCCGAGTCCGATGCGCAGAGCGCGGCGGGTGCCGTCGGGGCGGGCGGCATCGGCGCTCACGGCGGCGGGACCGTGTTGGGCGTGGTCGAGGTGCATGGGGTTCGGCTCCTGGTTCTTGCAGGTTTACGAGGCGAACAGGCGGACCGGCCAGGCCGCGTGCGCCTCGGCGGCGATGTCGAGGAGGGGGGCGGAGGCGGCAGGCAGTGCGTCGATGGTTCCGTGCGCCGCCGCGGCGGCCTGTTGGGCGATCCGGTCGAGTTCGGGTGCGAGGCGGGCGAGGACGGCGGTGGCCTCGAAGGGGTCGAGGGAGAGCAGGCGAACGACGGCGGTGGCCGGTCCGCTGACGGTTTCGTAGGCGACGCAGTGCGCGGCGTCCTCGGGCCCGAGTCCCGCCGCGCGTGCGGTGAGGCCGAGCACGACGGGCTGGTGGGCACCGCGCGGCCGGGCCTGGGCGAGCGCGGCGAGTTCGGTACTGGGCCAGGTGGCGCGGGCCGCCCTCATCAGCTGCCGGCCGAGTTTGCGCGCGACGGTCCGCAGCGCGGGTGACGGGGTGCGGGCATCGGCGGCCTCGTCGAGCGCGAGCGGGTCATGGCCGTGGGCGGCCGCCGCGGCGAGTGCGGCGGCCGTGAGTCCGGTGGTGTGGAGGCGGCCCCGGCAGAACTCGGCGAGGTCCTCGGCGTTACGGATACGTCCTTCCTTCACGGCCGGTTCGGCGCCGCCGGAGTGGGCGTGGCCACCTGCGGGGAACCGGCCGTCGGCGAGGACGAGCAGGGCTGCGCGGCTCATCACGTGGTCCGCATCAGAAGAGGAAGTAGCGCTGGGCCATGGGCAGTTCCGCGGCGGGTGCCGGTTCGACCGGTTCGCCGTCGATCGTCACGGCGAAGCTGTCGGGGTCGACGTGGACCTGCGGCAGTGTGTCGTTCTCCCGCATGTCGGCCTTGGTGACGCCGCGCGTGCTGGTGATCGGAACGAACCGCTTGCCGAGACCGAGGCGTTCGGGCAGCCCGTCCTCGATGGCCGCGTTCGCCACGAAGTTGAACGAGTTGGCGGCGGGCGCCCGGCCGAGTGCGCCGAACATCGGCCGCGGCATCACCGGCTGCGGGGTGGGGATGGACGCGTTGGCGTCGCCCATCTGCGCGTACGCGATCTGCCCGCCCTTGATGACGGTCTGCGGCTTGACGCCGAAAAACGCCGGTTCCCACAGCACCAGATCGGCGAGCTTGCCGGTCTCGACCGAACCGATCTCCCGGTCGAGGCCCTGGGCGACCGCGGGGTTGATGGTGTATTTGGCGACATAACGACGAACCCGGTGGTTGTCGGCCCGGCCGTCGCCGGGAAGGGCACCGCGGCGCTTCTTCATCACATGGGCGGTCTGCCAGGTGCGCAGGACGACCTCGCCGACGCGGCCCATCGCCTGGGCGTCGGAGGAGATGATCGAGATCGCCCCGAGGTCGTGGAGGATGTCCTCGGCCGCGATGGTGGAGGGACGGATCCGGGACTCGGCGAAGGCCAGGTCCTCCGGCACAGCGGGGTTGAGGTGGTGACAGACCATCAGCATGTCGAGGTGTTCCTCGATGGTGTTGACGGTGTGCGGCCGGGTCGGATTGGTGGAACTGGGCAGGACGTACGGCTCCGAGACCACGGTGATGATGTCCGGGGCGTGCCCGCCGCCGGCGCCCTCGGTGTGGTACGCGTGGATGGAGCGTCCGGCGATGGCCGCGAGCGTATCGGCGACGAAGCCGGCCTCGTTGAGGGTGTCCGTGTGGATGGCGAGCTGCGCGCCGCTCTCCTCACACACGTTCAGACAGGCGTCGATGACGGCGGGAGTGGCACCCCAGTCCTCGTGGATCTTGAATCCGAGGGCGCCCCCGCGCAGTTGGGCGCGCATGGCGTCGCCCGACATCGTGTTGCCCTTGCCTAGCAGCCCGACGTTGACGGGGTAGGTCTCCAGAGCCTCGAACATCCGGGCAAGGTGCCAGGCTCCCGGAGTGACCGTGGTCGCCTTGGTGCCCTCGGCCGGTCCGGTGCCGCCTCCGACGAGCGTGGTGACACCGGCGGAGAGCGCCTGGTCGACGATGGTCGGCGAGATGAAGTGGACATGGGCGTCGATGGCGCCCGCGGTGAGGAATTTGCCGTTGCCCGCGACAATTTCGGTCTCGGGGCCGATGACCAGATCGGGGTGGACGCCGTCCATGGTGTCCGGGTTGCCGGCTTTGCCGATCCCGGTGATCCGGCCGTCGCGGATGCCGATGTCCGCCTTGACGATGCCCCAGTGGTCGATGATCACGGCGCCGGTGATGACGGTGTCCGGGGCGCCTTCGGCGCGGGTGGTGCGCGCCTGGCCCATCGACTCGCGGATCACCTTGCCTCCGCCGAAAACTGCCTCGTCTCCCGCGAGTCCGGGGCCGCCCGAGCGGTCCTCCTCGATCTCGACGAGCAGATCGGTGTCGGCGAGCCGGATGCGGTCGCCGGTCGTGGGGCCGAACAGGTCGGCGTAGACCGCGCGGTCGAGTTCAGCCATCCAGGGCACCTCCGGTTTCGCCGCGCAGGCCGGGGACGATGCGCCGTCCGGCGAGGGGGACGAGCTCGATGTCGACGGGTACGCCGGGTTCGAAGCGCACGGCGGTCCCGGCGGCGATGTTCAGCCTCAGTCCGCGGGCGGCCGAACGGTCGAAGTCCAGGCCCGGGTTGGCCTCGGCGAAGTGATAGTGCGAACCGACCTGGACGGGCCGGTCGGCGGCGTTGAGAACGGTGAGGCGGGTGACGGACCGGCCCTCGTTGAACGGTACGGGCCCGTCTCCGTACAGGATCTCTCCGGGAATCATCCGTGACGCCTCCCGTCAGACGATCGGCTCGTGGACGGTCACGAGCTTGGTGCCGTCCGGGAAGGTGGCCTCGACCTGGACGTCATGGATCATCTCGGGCACCCCGTCCATGACGTCCGCGCGGGAGAGCACCTTGCGGCCCGATGCCATCAGTTCGGAGACCGTACGGCCGTCGCGGGCACCCTCCAGCAGATGGGTGGTGATCAGCGCGACCGCCTCGGGGTGGTTGAGCCGCAGTCCGCGCGCCCGACGCTTCTGAGCCACGTCGGCAGCAACATGGATGAGCAGGCGTTCCTGCTCATGCGGGGTCAGTTGCATGCTTCCACCTCACAGTCCTGTGCCCAGTACCGGCCCTGGGCGCAGCGAGACACTAGCCGCCGTCAACAGAATGTTGAACGTCGAACCGGTCTCTCGCGGCGAGGTATTGCACGTTAGAGCCGAAGTTTTTCCGGCGCGTTAACTGATCTTTTGCAGATTCATGGACATGAGGCCGCGCAGGCCGTTCTCCAGCACTTCGGGTTCGGCGTCACCGAACATCGCCAGCTGGGCGATGAAGCCCTGGGCGGTGGCGATCAGCGTGCGGGCCACATGATCGGCGGACACATCGGAGCCGAGCAGGCCGATGTCGCGGTACACGTCGACCAGCTCCGTCCACGCCGCCCGCAAACCCCCGAAGGCCTCGGCGAGCATGGCAGCCAGCCGCTCACTGCGCAGAGTCTCGGACCACACCTGCACGATCAGCCCGGCATAGGCCTGTCGGCCCATGCCACCCCCGGTACTTTCGAACAGCGAGCGGGCCACACGGCCGATCAGCACATCGGGAGCAGGCGGCGGCGAGACACGGGCGGCCTCCTCGAACGCCCGCCTGACGCCGCCGACCGCCTCATCGGCGATGGCCGCGATCAGGTCCTCCTTCCCGCTGAAGTAGCGGTAGACCGCACCGGCCGACAGGCCGACCTCCTTCAGCACTCCCTGCATCGACGTGCCGTGGAAGCCGTCGCGCGCGAAGCAGCGCGCCGCGCCGTCGATGATCTGCCGACGGCGGGCGTCGAGGTGTTCCTGGGATACACGGGCCATACCACAAAAGTAAAACGAACGTTCCTTCTTGACAAGCTCCGAGACCCACGGTCAATGTGGCCATTATCTAAAACGAACGATCATTCTCTTTGAATCGAGGCCTCTCGTGTCCGCTACCCCGAACCGCCGCTTGGTGGCGGTCATCCTGCTGATCCCCGTGGTGGTGATCCTCGCGCTCTGGGCCTTCGCCTGGCCCGCGGCCCGGATCGCACCACACGGTCTGCCCATCGGGGTAGCCGGTTCCGTACCGGCCGCCGATCGGATGCAGCAGCGCTTCGAGCAGCGCGAGGACGCCTTCGAGGTCCATCGTTACCCCTCCGCGGCCGATGCCCGCCGCGCGATAGAGGACCGGTCCGTATACGGCGCGGTCGTGGTCACCCCGCAGGGCCCGCAACTGCTGACCGCATCCGCGGCAAGCCCGGTGGTGGCCCAACTGCTGCGCGAAGCGGTCACCGCCCGGGCGCCCGAAGGCACTCAGGTGCAGGTCGCGGATGTGGTGGCGGCGCCCGCCGGGGATCCGCGCGGCAGCGCACTCGGTGCGAGCTTCCTGCCACTGGCGATCGCCGGCGTCCTCTCGGGCTCCGCGGTCACGATGCTTCGGCTGCGCGGGGGCCGGGCCGCACTGGCACTCATCGGCGCGGCCACGCTGGCCGGGACCGGCGCGGCGGCACTGACCGACAACTGGCTCGGCGTGATCACCGGCAACTGGTGGGCCGAGGCCGGGACGCTGGGCCTCACCGTCATGGCCATCGGCGGGACGGTGGCGGGGCTCGCCGCGCTGATCGGTCCGCCCGGCGTCGGCCTCGGCGCCCTGCTGATGGTGCTGCTCGGAAACCCGTTCTCCGGCGTGACCAGCGCGCCCGAGCTGCTGCCCCGGCCGATCGGGACGATCGGGCAGCTGATGCCGCCGGGTGCGGGCGGCTCACTGCTGCGGTCGGTGGCCTTCTTCGACGGCAGCGGTGCGGGCAGTGCGCTGCTCACGCTCACGCTGTGGGCGGCGCTCGGACTGACAGCGGTACTCATCGGCGGCCGACGCCGGGCCCAGCCGCCGGCCGCGCCCGCCCCCAGCACCCCGGAGCCGGTCCTGGCGGGCTGACCCCGTTCGAACATGCCGTGCACCCCCGCCGCAACGGACGGAGATGCACGGCATTTCCGCGTTACGGGACGTCAGCGGGGTGCTCAACTGCCCGGCTCGCGGTGCCCCCTGTGTTCCGCCGCGATGCCGAAGCGCCGCCGTTCGCCGGGAGCGGACACGGAGGAGCCGATCGAGGAGACCGAGCTGATCACCTGCTCCTCGGCAGCCGACTCGTCGTTTTCGAGTCGCTCCAGGTCAGCGGCCGAGACGAGCGCCACGAGCGGCTTGCCGTGCCGCGTCACGACCACTCGCTCGCCGCCGTACACAACGCGGTTGATCAGTTCGGCGAGCTCAGCTCGGGCTTGCGTCACCGGAATCTCGTAGGCCATGCTCCCTAGCCTATGTAATGTCCACCTGGTCCGCCGTGGTCCGTGGCGACAGCGATTATCCAGGTCAGAGGCTCTCGCGTGCTCCCGTGTGCTCTCGTCTGTGAGAGATGTGTGAGACGAGGCGAGACGAAGAGATTTCTGGTGGCCCTGGATCCTGGCGGGTCTCAGCGGGGATCGACGCCTCACATGACGCGATCGGGCTGGTGCAGCCAGACGTCCTGGCCGTGAGGTCTCCCGGCCGGCCCGAAGGCGTCGGCGGGCCGCTCACCGAGACCGACATACCGCGCGCACAGCCTCGGTCTGGTCCCACAAGCAGCGCGGCCCGCGCCCGCCGCCGTCGCCGCGTGTGCCCTGTTCTCCCGAAGCTGCCGCTAAGCGGCAAGCAACTCTCTGCAATCACAGTGACGCTCAGCCACGGAGAGTGAGGCGGGGCCCGGGGACTTCGCCGCCTTCCAGGCTGGCGAAGTCGGCGTGGGCCTGCTCGACGGCTTCAGGGTATGCCTCGCGCTTGACGTACTGGGCGAGCCGAAGACGCCCTGATCCGGGCCGCATGCAAAGACGTCCGCGAGGCTCTGAAGGAACGCACCACCGAGCTCGACGAACAGGTTGACGAGCTGCGCGCCGTGGAGGCAGAACGTCTCGACCGCCTGTTCTTCGTCGCCTAAAAGCAGGCCATCCGCGACGGCGAACTACCCGCCATCGACCGAGCCCTTCGCGTCATGGAACGCCGGGCCAAGCTCCTCGGCCTCGACCGGCCTGACAAGAAGGAGATCACCGGCGGCGCCGGCAGCCCTCTCAAGGTCGAGACGTCGGACCTCGCCGAGCTGGAGGCGTTGATCGCCGTCACCGAGGAGGCCGTGGATGCGTCCCCCGACGAGTGACCGGGAGATCGCGCTCCTCGACCGGTATCGCAGCCTCTCGGCCGGACAGCGCCACCCCATCGCCGCCCAAGCCAAGCCGTCCCTCCTCGCGAAGCTGTTGCGGGTTGAGCAGCAGATCGCCATGGACAGGTCCCCCGGCGCCCTTGCAGCCGTCCTCACCGACCGACGCGAGATGCAGGCACGGCACCTCAACCTGGTGGACACCGCATGGATCGACATGGCCGAAGGTCGCCGCGACCGGGTCGTGTTGTCCATGCCTCCCCGGCACGGCAAGTCCCGCCGCGCGAGCCGCTGGGGCCCCTTGTGGTCCCTGCGGAAGTACCCGCACCCCCGGGTCATCATCGGCTCCTACTCCTCGGACCTGGCCGACGAGCACGGCGCCTGGATCCGCGACGCCATCCAGACATGGGGTGACGACCTCGGCATTCACCTCAACCCCGGCTCCAAGGCCCGCAACCGCTTCAACCTTCACGGCCACGAGGGCGGGCTGACCGCCGCAGGGATCGGCGGCGGCCTCACCGGCAAGGGCGCCTCCATCGCGATCGTCGACGACCCGGTCAAGGACATGGCCGACGCCGACTCCCCGACCATGCGGAAACGCGTGTGGGACTGGTGGCAGGCCGTACTCCAGACCCGTCTGGAGCCCGATGGGGCGATCTGCGTCATCCAAACCCGCTGGCACGAAGACGACCTCTCCGGCCGCATCCTCGCCGAAGCCGAAGCGAACGAGTGGCACGTCATCGAACTACCCGCCATCGCCGACAGCCCAGACGACATCCTCGGCCGGAAGATCGGCGAACCCTTGTGGCCCGAACGCTTCGATGCCGTCCACCACGCCAAGACCAGGAGGCGCGTCGATGAGTCTTCGCCGCCCTGTACCAGCAGCAGCCCCGGCCGCCGGAGGGCGGAGTCTGGGCCGTGCCTGGATCGACACCAACCGCACCTCTGTCGTCGTGTTCGGCGGCCTCGACATGGCCCGCATCGTCGTCGCCGAGACGCGGCAGTACCCATTGGGCTCCGGTGACCCGTGGGTCTCGGTGAAGGGGCAGGTGTCGACGGAGGCTGCGGCGAGGGTGGTGCGTTCGGTGTCGCTCCATCCGGTGCCGACGCTGCGACGTACTGCAGGGTGCCGTCCGGGTGGCGTTGGCCGAGGAGGGCGCCGGGGAGGCCGTACGGTCATACCAGCGGCAGTACGCGGTAGATCCCCGGCAGCGGGACGAGCCGACTGCGGCCCCGCTGCGTGCGAGTACGACCGCGCTCGCGGGACTGCCGCACCGGCACTGGTCGTCACGGCGGAGGCCGACGCCACCAGGGACGAGGCGGAGGCGTACGCAGACCGGCTGCCTCGGGCCGGTGTCGCCGCGCCCTCGGCACGATTCCAGGGCACGGTTCACGGCTTCGTGTCACTGACCGCGCTGCGCACCAGCCCGTCGATGCGGGCGGCCGTACGGCTCGGCGGCAGGTTCCTCCGCGCTCGCCTGCGGTGTCCGAGGACGCATGGCGCGTCCCCGGCCGGCGCGCGGCGGGGACGCCACCTGCCCGCCGTCGCAGGAGCATGAGCCGGGGTACGGGATATTGGACAGAGCACCAGTCGGGTGACTGATGGCGACGACAGCTGATGGTTCGAGACTGGAATTCCTACTGTTCCGACGCTCCCCAGGGAGCGTCTGCACGACCATGACGAGAGGTCATGATGTCCGTCGTACTCTCCGTACAGCCGCTGCCTCCGTCCGAGCGGGCCGACTACTGGCAGAGCATCGTCTCCGACACCTTGGTTCCGATGGACGTCACGCTGCACGAGCGCGAGCCCGCGATGGGGACGATAACCGTCGATACGCTCGGCCCCCTCCAGATCTCGGTGGTCGAGGCAGGCCCGGCGAGCGTGTCGCGCCACGCCTCCCTGATCTCCAGGGGCGGAGCGGAGTACATGACCATCACGCTCCAGCACCAGGGAACCGGGCGGCTCACTCAGGACGGGCGCCAGGCCCTGGTCCGCCCCGGTACTTTTACCTGCTCCGACGCCGGCCGGCCCTACGGCAGGGAACAGCCGGACAACTACCGGTTCACATCGATCCGGGTGCCGAAGGATGTGCTGGCCGTGACGGACACCGAACTGCGGGCGATCACGGGGACCGTCTTCGACAGCCACTGCGGCACGTCCGGAGTCGTCGCCGGCCATCTGGAACGTCTGGCGGACCGGGCGGCCGGGTTCGACCCGTACACAGGCCGGCAACTCGCGATGACTGCCGTCGATCTGCTGACGGTGCTGGTACGCGAGCGGCAGGGGCTACTGAACCCCCACGCGTCGGAGGTGGCCCGCGGGATGCTGGCCCGTATCAAGGAGTACATCCTGCGACACCTGGCCGATCCAGGTCTCTCTCCGGAGATGATCGCGTGCGCGCACCACATGTCCGTCCGGTATCTGCACAAGATCTTCCAGGCGGAGGGGACCACGGTGAGCCGTTGGATCCATCGCGAGCGCCTGGAGAGATGCCGACGGGAGCTGTCCAGGCAGTCGAGGTCCGCACCTACTGTCTCGGCGGTGGCTCAGCGCTGGGGCTTCGTGAACCCGTCGCACTTCAGCCGGGCCTTTCGCACCGCGTACGGGATGTCGCCCAGGGACTGGCAGTCCAGCACGCGCCACGTGTGAACCGAGGCGACGCTCCGCCCGGCCGCACCGCACGGACGGGCCCGTGCGAGCGTGCCGATCCCGCCTTGGCGGGGGCGGGATCTCACGGACGCGGCCCGGGGAGCGGGCCAGTGAGCGGTGGATCGGACCGCGTCCTGGATGAGCTCGGCCAAGCGCTTGGGCTGGGGGTGAGCATGACCATGTGTGAGGAGTCGACCTCGGTGGTGGTCATGCCGGCGCGCTCGTAGCCGTAGCGTTCCATATCGGGGTTGAGGGTCCGGCCGGAGGTGGCGATCAGGGCCCACGAGGGCTTGGTCTTCCATGCCGCGACCGGCGCGGTCTCCGTGAAGGCCCGTGCGGACAGCGGGTGTCGGGAAACGGCGAGCACCGCAGCGAACTCGGGGTCCACATCCGCGGCAAAGAGGGTCGGGGAAGTGCTCGACCGGCACCGAGTGAGTTCTCTCATGTCCTGACCCGTAGATCCCACCGTCGTCCTGGTCCACGGCGCCGTCGCCGACGCCTCCCGCTATGCCCGCGTCACTCCCGGACTGACGGCAGCCAGCCTGGAGGTGGTGGCCCCGGCCATACCCAACCGCAGCCTCGTCGACGACGCCGCCTACATCGCCTCTTCACGGTGGCGATCGCCTCCGTGATGACGGGAGCCCAGCGGCACCGGTGAGGCGATGGGGCGCAGGTTGATCCGGGTCATCGACCGGAGGTCCACCTCGAAGCGGCGCCTCGGGGCGGCGTCCGGCCCGTCGGCAGGCCCGGGCGTCCGGCCGGCCTGCACGAACGCGTCACCCCCTCGGAGGACGTCTCGCCGCGGGCCCCGCCAGGCGCCGGCGCCTGGCGGCTTGCCGCCCGCATCCCCCACCCCGTCGGCACCGAACAGAAGGGTCTCCCCCGTGATCCGCGCCATGATCGTCGACGACCACGCCCTGGTCTGCCTCGGCCTGGCCGACTTTCTCAACGCCGACGACGGCTCGAAGTGGTCGCCCAGGCCGCCGACGGTCTCCAGGTCATCGAACAGGCCACCGCATCGATGTCGCCCTCGTCGACGTCCGCATGGACGCATTACCGCCACCACCCGGCTCCACGCTCTCCCCCACCCCCGAAGGTGATCACTCTCACCACCTTCGACCTCGACGAGCACGTCTACAGCTCCCTGCCGCCGGAACCGACGGATTCCTCCTCAAGGACACCGATCCCGCCGAAATCCTGCGCGCCACCTCGTGGCCGCCGGTTCCGCCATGCTCCACCCGTCCGCGGCCCGCCGCCTCATTGGCCGATACCACGTCGCCAACCAGCCTCGGTCCACTGCGGCGCAGGCCCTCCTGGGCCAGCTCACCCGGCGCGTACGCGACGTGTTGGCCCTCCTCGCACAGGGCGACACCAACGCCGACATCGCCGCCCGCCTCGCCATGCACGAGAGTTCGGTGAAGGCCCACGTCAGCCGCATCCTCACCACCTTTGACGTCAACAACCGCGTCCAGGCCGCCCTCCTCGCCCGCGATACCGGACTCACCTCCTGACCGGCTGGATTTTTCCCAGCGAAGCGGTCGCGCGAAGACGCCGCCTTCGGCCACGCCCTTGCCCTCAACGGAACCCGATGGGGACCGACGTTGAGCAAATCCCACTGAACGTAAGGGACTCCATGGTCACGTGGAGTCGCACATGTTCCCTATCCGATTTCTATTGCCGGTTGGACTTGATCAGGCCCGACTGGTCTGCGTCAGGCGGACGAGTCTGGCGAGGTGCTCTCTGTCGAGGCCGTCTGCGGTTGGCGTTCAACGGCCCAGTAGGCAAGAGCGGCCAGCGGGAGAGCGGCGCCCAAGCCGGTCAGGCCGGCCCAGCCGGCAGCGTGGTAGACGATCGCCCCGAGCTGGGAGCCGATCGCACCGCCGACGAAGAACATGGCGATGAAGGCGCTGTTGAGGCGGGCGCGGGCGGTCGGGTCGAGCTGGTAGACGGTGTGCTGCCCCAGGATGAGTGTCGTCTGCACAGCCATGTCGATCAGGATCGCAGCCAGGGCGATCAGGACGATGCTGTGCCCGCCCAGACCCGCGACAGCAAAGGCCAGCGCGGTCACAAGGAACGCAGCCCCGGTCATGGGACGTACGAGTCCTCGGTCGGCCCAGTGCCCGGCGAACGGAGCGATGGCTGCTCCGGCCGCGCCCACGAGGGCGAAGACGCCGACTCCGACCGGTGAGTAGTGGAAGCGGGGACCGGTCAGAACAAACGAGACAGTGGTCCAGAACGCACTGAACGCGCCGAACATCGCCGCCTGGTACAGCCCTCGACGCAGCAGCGCGGGATGCGTGCGCACCAGCTGGACGGTGGAGCGCAGCACGTGGTGGTACGGAATGGATGTGGTGGGTGCGTGCTGTGGCAGGGCCGCACGCAGGGCCACCGTGAGCACGGCCATCAGAGCGGCGGAGCCGAGGAAGACGACGCGCCAGCCTGCGATGTCGGAGACCAGGCTGCTCAGGGTTCGGGAGAGCAGAATGCCGGCAAGTAGACCGCTCATGACCCGTCCGACGATGCGGCCCCTGGCATGGTCCGGGGCCAGGTTCGCCGCGAAGGGCACCAGGATCTGAGCCACGACGGAGGTGGCACCGCTGATCAGCGACGCGATCAGCAGCATGGGGAAGCTCGTGGCGAGGCCGGCTGCCACGAGGGCGACGGCCGTGATCATCAGGAGGACGGTGACCAGATTGCGCTTCTCCAGCCGGTCGCCCAGCGGAACCAGGAAGATCATGCCGAAGACGTAGCCGACCTGGGTGAGCGTGATCAGTATCCCGGCCGTGGCTGTGCTGATGTGGAAGACACCGCTCAGCGAGGACAGCAGAGGCTGTGCGTAGTAGAGGTTGGCGACCGTCGTCCCGGACGCGACGGCCAGGAGCGCGACCAGCCAGCCTGGCACGCCTTGTGAGGCCCCCATGGACCGGGGCGAAGTACGGAGGTTAGACCTTGTGGACATGTGCACCTTCTTTCGTCACGCAGGCACAACCACGGGAACGCAGCTTTCCCTTCCTCACCAGGAGCGATGATCGGGGATATCAGTCATCTCGTGCAGAGATGAGCAGCAGCGTCGACCGGTACCTGTTGGGCATGCAATAGCGGAAACGATCAACGTGACAGCACGGCTGCCAGCCACTGCCGGATCTCAGGGGTCACGGGGTCGGTGATGTCGTCGAACTCGTCATGCTTCTTGAGGAACTTCGCGACGTAGGGGCAGACAGGCACGATGCGCTGCCCCGAGGCGCAGACGTCGGTCAGCGCCTGCTGCACGAGCTGTGAGGCCAGGCCCAGCCCGGCGTAGGAGTCGTCGATTTCGGTGTGGTAGAAGACGCGCTGGTCGGCGCTGTCGCGGTAGGCGGTGAAGCCGGCGACCTTGCCGTCCACCAGGATCTCGTAACGGTGCTTGTCGGCCACTCGCTGAACGATCGGAGCGTCGGCGGGTCGTGTCATTGCGTGCCTCTCAGGCGTGTCGGGATTGTGCGTGGAGTGAGGGTTGCGTGGGGCAGAGCGTGCGACGCTGTCATGGCGGCGGCCGACTGTCTCCACCTGTGAAGGAGTCCGGACCGAGTGGAGGCGGGCCTCAATGGGCTGCCTCGAAGTACTGCTGGAAACGCCGCGCGAGGTGGCTGTTACCGGGTCACGTCGACCCATGGCGAGCATCGTCAGCTGCTGAGCAGCGCGCTCAGGATGGCGTCCCAGTTGATCCGCGCATTTTCCTCGCCCGGAGGGACGGCTTCCCACGTGCGCACCAGCCATTCACGCAAGGGCTCGCTGGGTACGTCCAGGAGAGCTGAGCCGCTGGTTCCTCGCAGGAGCATCCGCACTTCGGGTCTGTTGCTGCAGCGACACGGTGGCCAGATGCGGACGTCACCGTCCCCGGAGGGCTTGTTCAGGCCCGTCTGAAGAAGGTCTCGCGCAAAGCTCCAATGGGCGTTCTCCCGGTCGTCGTGGCTGGACACTTCAAGGAGCGCGGTGAAGGGACTTTGCGGGTCGTAGACGAGGCGTGCCGACAACGGCACCGCCTCGGTGGAAGTAATCACCAAGTCGACCGCGAGATCCACGGTGATGACGCCGTTCGGTGGTCGTCCCCCTTCGTCGCGGAGCGGTTGTGTGCTCATGATGGTTCTGCCTTTCGACGTTCAACGGACGCTGGAAGCAGCCCATCAGGGCTGCCGATGAACCCCTGCTGCTTCCCCTTGGGCTGTGTGCCGGGCCGGCGAATGACGTCGGTCCCGGAGCGGCGCTCGGCCTCGGTTCGTCCGCCCCAGACGCCGAAGTTCTGATCGGATGTCATGGCGAAGAGGCCGCAGGGATCACTTACGGGGCACCGACGGCAGATGGCTCGTGCCACCTCCTCGCGTCGACGGCGTGTATGGCCCCGCTCGCCGGTCGGCGAGAAGAAGACTGAGCTGTCCATACCGCGGCATGCGGCGTCGGCCTGCCATTCCCATACCCGCAGGAGCGACTTGGTCTGTGGCTTGGTCTGTGTCTTCATCGAATTCTCCTTCCATGTACCTGCGGAGCTGTTGGGGGAGGAACAGTTCCATGACCTGACGGGGAATGCGCTGGCCGGGTCTATGGCTTCAGCGCGGCGAGCTGCGCCTCGAAGGGCACCACGGCGGGGCTCTCGCCGGCAGGCTTCCTGACCGTGGACAATCCGGTCATCAGTGCCGCCAGTTCGCCCGCGGCCCGTTCGATCCGGCCGTCGAGCCCTTCAGCGCCCCAGTCCTCGGAGGCGGCGTACACCCCGGTCGGAACGACGACGGCCCTCAGGTACGCGAAGAGCGGGCGCAGCGCGTGGTCCAGGACCAGGGAGTGCCGAGCGGTGCCGCCGGTCGCGGCGATCAGCACCGGCTTCCCGGCCAGGGCGCCCTCGTCGTGCACGCTCAGCGCGTCGAAGAAAGACTTGAACAGCCCGCTGTACGACGCGGAGAACACCGGCGTGACGACGATCAGGCCGTCGGCCGCCGCCACCGCGTCGAACGCGGCGCCCAGCGCCCGCCCCGGGAACCCGTTGGTGAAGTTGTGCGCGATCTCCACGGCGAGGTCGCGCAGCTCGACCACGGTCACGTCCGCCGAGGTCCGCCCGGCGGCCCGGGCGGCCAGCCGGTCGCCGAGCAGCCGGGTGGAGGACGGAACGCTCAGCCCTGCCGAGACGACGACGAGCTTCATGCGCGGACTCCTTCTTCTGCGGTGGCCAGCAGGGACGTGTGGGTCGGCGCGTCCGGCACATCGGCCGGACGGTCCTTGGCGAACTCCTTGCGCAGCACCGGCACGACCTCCTCGCCCAGCAGGTCCAGCTGCTCCAGCACGGTCTTCAGCGGCAGCCCCGCGTGGTCCATCAGGAACAGCTGGCGCTGGTAGTCACCGGCGTACTCGCGGAACGACAGCGTCTTCTCGATCACCTGCTGCGGCGAGCCCACCGTCAGCGGCGTCTGCTCGGTGAACTCCTCCAGCGACGGGCCGTGCCCGTAGACCGGCGCCACATCGAAGTACGGCCGGAACTCACGCACCGCGTCCTGCGAGTTCTTCCGCATGAACAGCTGCCCGCCCAGACCCACGATCGCCTGCTCCGGCGTGCCGTGCCCGTAGTGGGCGTACCGCTCCCGGTACAGCTCGACCATCTGCTTGGTGTGGTCGGCCGGCCAGAAAATGTTGTTGTGGAAGAAGCCATCACCGTAGTACGCGGCCTGCTCCGCGATCTCCGGCGAACGGATCGAACCGTGCCACACGAACGGCGGCACCCCATCCAGCGGCCGCGGCGTGGAGGTGAACCCCTGCAACGAGGTACGGAACTTGCCCTCCCAGGTGACGACGTCCTCACGCCACAGGCGGTGCAGCAGGGCGTAGTTCTCGATGGCCAGGTTGATGCCCTCCCGGATATCCTTGCCGAACCACGGATACACCGGGCCCGTGTTGCCGCGCCCCATCATCAGGTCCATCCGGCCGTCAGCCAGGTGCTGGAGCATCGCGAAGTCCTCGGCGATCTTCACCGGGTCGTTCGTGGTGATGAGGGTGGTGGAGGTGGACAGGATCAGCCGCTCCGTCCGCGCCGCGATGTAGCCGAGCATCGTGGTCGGCGACGAGGGCACGAACGGCGGGTTGTGGTGCTCGCCCGTCGCGAAGACGTCGAGCCCGACCTCCTCGGCCTTCAGCGCGATGGCGACCATGGCCTTGATGCGCTCACGCTCGGTCGGCGTACGGCCCGTGGCCGGGTCAGGGGTGACATCACCGACGGTGAAGATGCCGAACTGTGTGGAAGTCGTTTCGCTCTTCTGGGTCACTCGGAATTCCTCTCGGGTGAATACGAGCTGAGTGGACGGCTGTAGTGCAGTGCCCGGCCTGGGCATCCGTCAGGGTGCGACCGGGGCGGTCCGTCAGCCTCTTCTGCCTGTGAGCTCGCTGATGGCGCGGTCGAGGTCCATGTGGAGGCTTTCCGCTCCTTCGGGCACCAGTGCAAAGGTCCGCCGAAGGAATGCAGTCACCTCCGAAACCGCCATTTCGACCAATGCTGTGCCGGAGACATTCCTCAAGACGACACGTAGGGAGTGCGGGTGGCAGCGGTGCCGAGGAATGACCAGCACGTCACCGGAACCGGTCGGCCGGCGCAGCCCCTCAGTCACCAGCTTGCGAGCGAACACCCAGTCGACGGGGCTCTTCATCGGCGCGCCGAGGGAAAGGCGGATGGCGTAGGGGTCCGCCATGTCGTAGTGCAGCTCCGCGGACAACGGAGCGGGCATGCCCTTCGGGACGCTGACGTGCGCCGTCACTGTGCACGTGACCGTGCTGAGACGCTGATCCATGGTTGCCCCAAAGAATGATTGCAGAAGCGGTTTTCTACGCCCGACCCTAAATTCCGGTGGCTGGCACAGGTTGTCGAGGAACGCACGGAGCATTGCCCGTGAAAGAACTATGTTCCGGCGAGCGTCTTCATGAATGCCGCCGTCCCAACGGCAGCCGTTCCGGCAACGACGCGGTGCCTTGCCGGTGGACATGGGGCCGGGGCTCGCCGCACAGACCGCCTGTGGTCGGGGAGAGCCGTCGACCGGCGTCGCACCAAGCCTGATTCAAACGGCGGTTGTCCGGCGTCCATGTGCTGGAAGCCGAGCGCGGCCGTGGTGCACTGCCGGACCCCTCACCGTGCACGGAGGGACAACTGGTCTGCTCGGCGCCTCATTACTTTGGCCACCGCCCCGTGAGCGACCATTCGAGGAGCACCCATGCCCAAGCAGACCGTTGCCGAGCAGTACGTCGACCTCCTGGCCCGCGCCGGAGTGCGCCGCATGTACGGGGTGGTGGGCGACAGCCTGAACCCCGTCATCGACGCGATCAGACGGCACGGCGCCCTGGAGTGGGTCCAGGTCCGACACGAGGAGGTCGCGGCCTTCGCTGCCGGCGCCGAAGCGCAGCTCACGGGCAGGCTGGCGGCGTGCGCGGGGTCCTGTGGGCCAGGAAATCTGCACCTGATCAACGGCCTGTTCGATGCCCACCGGTCGATGGCTCCCGTCCTCGCGCTGGCTGCGCAGATCCCCAGCGGCGAGATCGGAACCGGGTACTTCCAGGAGACGCATCCTGACCGGCTGTTCGAGGAGTGCAGTCACTACTCGGAACTGATTTCCTCGCCCCGGCAGATGCCGCGGGTGGTGCAGACGGCGATTCAGCATGCGGTCGGCCGGCGCGGAGTGTCCGTCGTAGCGCTGCCAGGAGACATCGCCGCGGAGAACTCTCCGGTCGGCAGGGCCGAACTCGCGATGCCGCTGGACCGGCCCGCAGTCCGTCCTGCCGATCAGGAACTGACCCGGCTGACGGAGCTGGTGGACGCCGCCGAGACGGTGACGGTGTTCTGCGGCCGGGGTGTCGCCGGTGCACACGCCGAGGTGATGGCGTTCGCCGAGAAGGTCAAGGCCCCGGTCGGCCATGCGCTCCGAGGCAAGGAACACATCCAGTACGACAACCCGTACGACGTCGGCATGTCCGGACTTCTGGGATACGGCGCCGCGTACGAGGCCATGCACGAATGCGACCTGCTGCTTCTCCTCGGCACCGACTTTCCGTACACGGAATTCCTGCCACGGCACGTCAGAACGGTCCAGATCGATATTCAGCCCGAACGGCTGGGCCGTCGAACTCAGTTGGACTTCGCCGTCTGGGGCGACGTCCGTGAGACGCTGCGGTGCCTGCTCCCGGCCGTGCAGGAGAAGCCGTCCCGCCGGTTCCTTGACCGGATGCTGGACCGGCACGTCCACGCTTTGGAGGGTGCCGTCGGCGCCTACACACGAAACGTCGACAAGCACACTCCCATACACCCCGAGTACGTGGCGGCGGTACTCGACGAGGAGGCTGCCGACGACGCGGTGTTCACCGTGGACACCGGGATGTGCTGCGTGTGGGCCGCCCGCTACCTGACGCCGAACGGCCGCCGCCGCATCCTGGGCTCCTTTGTGCACGGTTCGATGGCCAACGCCCTGCCGCAGGCCATCGGTGCGCAGTTCCTCGACCGGACGCGTCAGGTGGTATCGCTGTCGGGCGACGGCGGCTTCTCCATGCTCATGGGCGACTTCCTGACGCTGGTGCAGTACGGGCTGCCTGTGAAAGTGGTCGTCTTCAACAACTCCTCGTTGGGCATGGTCGACTTGGAGATGATGGTGGACGGGCTGCCGCCGTACGGCACCGGGTACCCGGACACTGACTTCGCGGCCATCGCCACGGCCGCCGGTGCGCGGGGTATCCGGGTCGAGAAGCCCACCGAGGTGCGTGACGCCCTGCGTGCGGCCTTCGCGCACGACGGGCCGGCGCTGGTCGACGTGGTGACCGATCCCAACGCACTCGCGATCCCGCCGAAGATCACCTCCGAGCAGCTCACCGGCTTCGCTCTGTCGGCGAGCCGCACCGTCCTCACCGGAGGTGTCGGGCGCATGATCCAGCTCGCGCGGACAAACGTCCGAAACGTTCCGCGTCCATAAACAAGGCTCTGAGAACCAAGGGCACCATCGACCACGTCGAGGCCGCTATAGCGCGTCAAGCCGCTTGAAGATCGTCGAGGCTCGTTCCGCTGGTGCGGTCGGAGCGTCGAGGATCTTGAAGAGCTGTCTGCAGACGGCTTGCTTGAGCGCGGGAATCGGTGGCACTCCGGCGAAGGAAGCAAGGCCGCTTCGGACCGGAACCGGACCGGGTGGGACCAGCTGACCAGGAGCCGGGCGGCGGTGATCGGTACGACGCCGAGCAGGTCGAGGAGTTCGAGGTCAGCCGGACTACGGGCTGAGGATTTCGTTCTCGGGGGCCTTGGCGTCGGTCTGCAGGGCCTGGATGCACTGCGCGGTGGACCGAAGGGCCCGTGCGGTCATGCGGTGTTCGACGCCGTGGGCCGGGCGGTCCCGTAGCTGAGCTCAACGTGTGATCTGCGCGGTCGCTCGAGGTCCCGCAGCTCGGCCCGGAGATCGTCGGGGGCGGGCACGATCAGGCCCTCGAGCTGGTTGATCGCGGCGGTGGAGGCGAGGACCGCGCCTTGGCGGGTGACGAGCAGGACGCACAGGGCGCCGCGCTCTCCTCTCAGCCCGGGCCGGATGAGGTGGCCCTTGGCCAGTGCTTCCTTGGCTGCACGGATGGCATCGATCATGTCGTTCTTGCGTCTGCCACGGACGGCGGGCCGTTTGGGACGCAATGCCTCCACGCCCTGTTCGCTGGCCGGCCTGGTCGAGGAATGTGGCCAGCCCGGCGCCGTAGCTGCCGACACCCTCCTGGCCGACGCCGACGCCCGGTACAGCGGCTCAGCCAGGAGGACACAAGGCCCGTGCAAAGCCGCGCCGCCATGCTGCCCGGCTCCTCGCCCCGACACAGCTCGCCACCCCTTGGCCAGAACTCCAATCGGTATCCGCACGGCCGCCCGCACCAGCCCCCTACGATTGTTCACGGCCGCAAATCGGACACCGTGGGACGAGCTGGGTGCCGCACCTCACACTGTCGAAAATTTGGAGTCCCGGATTCACACCTTGTAGAAAGTAGATCAGAGGAAGGATCGGAATGGCTGAACAGCTGCAACGGGCTCGGGCGGGCAGCGACGCACTGCAGAAACTCGTGGGGGAGCTGGCCGAGAGGCTGCAGCGTTCCGTAGTCCTCGACGACCCGCTCGTCAGGTTCATCTGCTCCAGCAGGCACTTTGACGACGCGGATCCGGTACGCATCCGCAGCCTGCTGCAGGGCCTCGCGGACAGCGAGATCATCCGGTACGTACTCGACCAGGGCGTTGTCCAGTGGGCGAAGCCGGGGTACATCGAAGGCCGAGACGACCTGGGACTGCTTCCGCGCTACTGCGTGCCACTGCGAGAACGCGGGCACCTTCTCGGCCTGCTCATGGTCGTCTCCGCTGACAAGAACCTGACAGCGGACGAGACGGCCGCGATCGCCGCGTCAGCCCAGGCCGTCGCGGCCCAGATGTACGCGGAACATGTGGCCGACCAAGCCGAGGAGAGCGGCGCGCAGGAACTGCCCTGGGCCCTGCTCGACACGAGCCCCACCGCGCGCCGTGCCGCCCAGCAGCAGATCCTGGACACCGGCGTGCTCCCGAACGCCCCGCACGCCGTGGTCAGCGTCGTGCAGGTGGCTCGTTCCCACGAGCCACCCGGGCAGGTCGAGACCGCGCTGCGTGCTGCGCTGGAGAGGTTCCGCCGCACGCGGTCGGCGCACGGCGCCGTCGCGGTCACCACCGACCGTGCGGTCCTGCTCCAGCTGAGCGAGCAGTCGCCGCATCCGCAGGAACTGAAGGAGCAGTCCCGTCGGATCGTCGAAGCCCTCGACACCTTCCTGGACGCCGCCGCCGCTCCCGTGCTCGGCATCGGAGGGCGTCAGAGCGGCGTGGCCGACGCGTGGGTCTCCTATGAGCAGGCACTCGTGGCAGCCCGCGCGGCCCGACGGATGCCCCACTTCGAGCGCGTCGGCGAGTGGGAGGAACTGCGCGAGTTCGCGGTCCTCCTCCAGCTTCCGGATCACGCCCTGAACGCATCCCTGCTGCCCAAGCCGCTGCGCGCCCTGCTCGCGGCCGCCGGGGGACAGGGACCTCGCCTGGAGGAGACCCTGCAGTCCTTCCTGGAGCACGCCGGCTCGGTCCCGAGGACCGCGGAAGCGCTGCAGATCCACCGCACCTCGTTGTACTACCGGCTGCGGCAGATCCAGGAGATCACCGGGCTGGACCTGGACAGCGGCGCGGACCGGCTGGTCCTGCACCTTGGCCTGCGTATCCGGGAACTGCTGCAACCGGACGGGCACGCCACCACCGACTCAACGGACTGACCGCCCCCTGCCCCGCCTGTCGGTTCCACTGCTACGAAGTGACGTGGTTTTCGTCGAGCAATCCCTACGGAGCGCGGTGGTGGCGACGGACCTGATCGACCGACAATGGGTTCAGGCGCGAGCCGACGACCACGTCGGCCGGCCATCACGTGGGTTGCCGACACAGCGGAGCAAGGTACGCCGTGAAGGCTTGGCAGGAGAATGAGGCAGGGACCATGGGCGAGCTGACGACGAACGACCGCGTGCGGCTGACCTACCGGGACAGCGGGGGCGATGGCGTTCCCCTGGTCATGCTGCACGGCTGGGGACAGACCCAGGAGATGTTCCGGCATCAGATGGACGGTCTCGCTCCGGCCCGCCGCGTCATCACACTGGACCTCAGGGGCCACGGGCTCTCGGAGAAACCGCGGCACGGCTACCGCATCGCCCGGCTGGCCCGAGACGTCCTCGACCTCGTCGATCACCTGGACCTCGATCGTTTCGACGCGCTCGGCTGGTCGATGGGTGCCTCGGTGTGGTGGAGCTTCATCGACCAGTACGGCACCAGCCGGATCCGCCGGTTCATCGCCGTGGACCAGCCCGCGGCCGTGGCGGCCGTTCCCTGGCTGACCCCCGAGGAGCAGCGGGACTCCGGCGCCATCTTCGATGTGGCCGGGCTGCTGGAACTCGGCGCCGCGCTGGCTGGCCCGGACGGCGAGCGAGTGCGTGACGACTTCGTGCGCGGCATGTTCTCCGGTGACCCCGACCGCGACCTCATCGCGTTCGTCGCCGAACAGATCAAGTCGACCCCGTCCTACGCCGGGGTGCCCCTGCTCTACGACCACTGCGCGCAGGACTGGCGCGACGTCCTTCCCCGAGTGGACGTGCCGACCCTGGTGATCGGCTGCGAGGGAAGTCATGTGAGCCCAGCCTCACAGCAGTTCATCGCCGGCCGGATTCCAGGCGCGCGGCTCCATGTCTTCCCGGCCAGTGTGGCGAACTCCCACTTCCCCTTCCTCGAAAACCCGCCTGCCTTCAACGCGGTGGTCGACACCTTCCTTTCCGAAGTGGCGGACGCGGTCCCTTCCGCCGCGATCCCGTAAATCCGCGCAGAACGCGGGCACCTCACATCACTTTGACGAACGACGGCACGACTGGAGCTCATGGTGACCACGTCGGTCATTTCACGCATGCCGAAAAACGCAGAAACACACACTAGCCAAATACCGCAAGGCGCGGATTCCGGACACTGCAGAACACTTCCCTGGGCGTCGCCGAAAGGTGATGACGCATGCTTGTACCTGGGACTCAAATGCCCCTCACCGGAGACGTTTCCGAACAGAGAAGCTCAGCCCTCCCCGGCGGCCGGTGACCTTGTTCTCCTCGACGCCCTGCGCCCCGAGCACCTGGTATGCGGCAATGAATTCGTGTTCTTCCGCATCCCCTGCTCCTATCTGGGGATCGCACAGGACGAGGTGCGACACCTGACGGGTCTCCGGGTCAGCGGAGCCGGCGGCGTCGCGGCACTGGTGTCGAAGTTCCTGGCCGCGCTGATCGGCGAGGACGGGCTGTGGAACTCGATGAACGGCAAGCGGCTCGCCCTCAACGCCGTGGACGTCATCGCCCTGCTCGTCGCCGAACTCCTCGCGCCTCACCGGTCCGAGTCCACCGAGAACGGCAGCGTGATGCTGGCCCGCATACGGTCGTACATCGAAGAGAACCTGATGGACCCGGACCTGTCGCCGGAGTCGATCGCGCGCGCCCACCACATATCCGTCCGCTACCTGCACAAACTGTTCCAAAGCGACGGTACGACGGTGAGTACGCATGTACGGCAGCGCAGGCTCGCCGCCTGCCGCCTCGACCTCGGCCGGCTGTCGAACCGCAGGCGCTCCGTGGCCGCGGTCGCGCAGAGCTGGGGCTTCGCCAGCCCCTCCCACTTCAGCCGTCTCTTCCGCCAGACCTACGGCGAGTCACCCAGCGAATGGCAGGTCTCGGCTTCCGTCCAAGGACGGAATCTCTGACACCTGCGTCCGGTGCCGCCGACGGGCCATGTGAGTGCGCTACGGCGCCAGCACTGGTGCACGGGCAGGTCATCCGAGGAGCCACGGCGTCCTAGCGTGGCGCCGTGGCCGTGAGAAGCGCCGTCGCGCGCGGCCCTTCCCCCTTCCTGCCGGCAGGTCCGGCACACCATCGGAAACAAGGAGTTCGGTATGTCCGACGTTGTAGAGCCGGTGCTGGAGCCGGCGGCTGCTGCTTTCGCCGAAGCGACCGCCAATCCGCCCTATCTGTTCGACCTGCCGCCCGCCGAGGGCCGGAAGGCGGTCGACGAGGTGCAGTCCGGCGAGACCGACAAGCTGCAGATCGACGAGGAATGGATCACCGTCTCGGGCGGTCCGACGGGCAGCGTCCGCGCACGCATCGTGCGCCCCGCCGGCGTGGAAGGGACCCTGCCGGTGATCCTCTACATCCACGGCGCGGGCTGGGTGTTCGGCAACGCCCACACCCACGACCGCCTCGTACGCGAACTCGCCGTCGGCGCGAACGCCGCCGTGGTCTTCCCCGAATACGACCTCTCCCCCGAGGCCCGCTACCCGGTCGCCATCGAGCAGAACTACGCGGTCGCGAAGTGGGTCGTCCAGCAGGGCGCATCCAAGAACCTGGACGGCTCGCGGCTGGCCGTCGCCGGCGACTCCGTCGGTGGCAACATGAGCGCCGCACTGACCCTGATGGCCAAGGAACGCGGCGACATCCCGCTCGTGCAGCAGGTGCTCTTCTACCCGGTCACCGACGCGAACTTCGACACCGGCTCCTACCACCAGTTCGCGGAGGGCTACTTCCTGCGCCGCGACGGCATGCAGTGGTTCTGGGACCAGTACACGACCGACGAGGCCGACCGCGCCCAGATCACCGCCTCCCCGCTACGGGCCACCACCGAACAGCTCACCGGCCTGCCGCCGGCCCTGGTCATCACCGGCGAGGCCGACGTGCTGCGCGACGAAGGCGAGGCCTACGCCAACAAGCTGCGCGAAGCCGGCGTCCCCGTCACCGCCGTCCGCTTCCAGGGCATCATCCACGACTTCGTCATGCTCAACACCCTCCGCGAAACCCACGCCGCCCAGGCCGCCATCACACTGGCCACAGACACCCTGCGCACCGCACTGAACACGGTGTGAGAAGAATGAGTCCACACATGTCTCCTGCTCCTCCCACGGTCGTCCTCGTGCACGGCGCCTTCGCCGACGCGGCGGGCTGGCTCGGCGTCATCGACGAACTCCAGCGCGACGGCATCGCGGTCCTCGCGGTGGCCAACCCACTGCGCGGCCTGACCTGCGACGCCGCCTACCTGGCCTCTGTGGTCTCCCAGATCGACGGTCCGGTCATCCTGGTCGGCCACTCCTACGGCGGTGCGCTGATCACCATGGCGGGCACTGCGGACAACGTCGTCGGACTCGTCTACGTCGCCGCCTACGCCCTCGAAGAAGGCGAGAGCCTCAGCGAGTTGCAGGACCGCTTTCCCGCTTCTCCGCTCGTCGGCAGCCTGAAGCAGTGGACCTACCCGGCCGACGGAGGGAAGACCGCCACCGAGGTCAGCATCGCCCCGGAGGCATTCCCTTCAGTCTTCGCCGCCGACGTCTCCCCGTCCGTCGTCAGGGTGCTGGCTGCTTCCCAACGTCCGCTGGCCGCCTCGGCGTTCACCGAGACGGCCTCTTCGGCGGCCTGGCGAACGAAACCTTGCTGGGCCCTCGTGGCCGGCGCGGACCAGGCGATCAACCCCGAGGTCGAGCGCTTCGGAGCCAAGCGGGCCGGCGCGACAACCGTCGAACTGGAAGGCGCTTCCCACGCGGTCGCCGTCTCCCGGCCGACGGCGGTGGCGGACCTGATCCGCGACGCCGTTCGCGCGACGAGTTGATGCACGCGGCCGCAGGACGGGGGAGGGCAAGGCAAGTACCTTACGTTCTGCAGGAGTTCACCGCAGGCCGCGCCCGGTAGACGGCGTACCACCGTTCGCCTGGCACGGCTCCCTCCATCTACCGGAGATCGCCCCAATCAGGCCGCGTACAACAGCGACGGCTTCTTCCACCACTCTCTGGTCGGCCGACCACACCAATTGTGGACGTCCAGGCAGGCCGGATCGAGCGGAAGGCCGGGAAACCGGCCCGCATGAGCGAACCGTCGACGGCCGAACCGACTTCCCGGCTGCACCAAGGGCGACCTCAAACCGCGTTGCGGCCCACCGAGTGAGGGGCCTGGCCCCGCCCGGCATACCCATCCCCCGACCCGAGTGGACACTCATGGCAGACCTGACAGGCATGACGCATCACACCGCCGTACTCAACGGGATCAAGCAGCACTGGGTGAGCGCGGGACAGGGCCCGCCGGTCTACCTGCTGCACGGCTTCCCCGAGACCTGGTACGGCTGGCGTAAGCAAATACCCGTACTGGCCGAGCGGTTCACCGTGATCGCGCCGGACCTTCGCGGCTACGGAGACACGGAAAAGCCCGCCTCCGGCTACGACAAGCGGACCATGGCCAACGACATCGTCGCGCTGATGGACCATCTCGGGCACGAGCGGATCGCCCTCGTCGGCCACGACCGCGGGGCACGCGTCGGCACCCGGTTCGCCAAGGACCACCCAGAACGCATCGACCGTTTCGTGGCCATGGACAACATCCCCACCCGGGTCATCGCCGATACCTATGACGTGAGCCTCGCCCGGCAGGGGTACTGGTTCTTCACCTTTCTCGGCGTGCCCGACCTTCCCGAGGCGCTGATCGCCGGCCGTGAGGAGATCTGGCTCACGCACTTCTACCGGAGCTGGTCGTACAACCCCGACATGCTCACTCCAGAGGAGATCGCCGTCTATGTACGCGCCTACCAACAGCCGGGTGCGGTGCGGGGATCCTGTATGGACTACCGTGCGGCGCCCCAGGACGTCGCCCAGGACCGGGAGGACGCCGACCAGCTCATCGACTGCCCGGTGCTGACCCTGTGGGGCGAGGACTTCAGCGCCGTCGGACAGGCATACGACGTCCTGGACGTATGGAAGGGGATCGCCCGCGATGTCCGCGGCGTGCCCATCGCCCAGTGCGGGCACCTCTGCCAGGAGGAACGCCCCGACGTCGTCAACCGGGAACTCCTCGACTTCCTCGCGGACTGGAACGGCTGAACGGGGCGCCGCATCCCGAACTCGGGGAACAGCAGCGGAACGTGGGCCGGGGCCGATTGCGGCCCCGGCCCACTTCCGTGCCAGGGCAACGCCGCCCCGCCGGTGCCGCCCGGCAACGTGGGCACGCACAGGCCACAGCCAGGGCGCGGACAGACAAACACGCCGCTCGGCAGTCCCTAAAGTTGCTCACGTGTCGGCGATTTCCCGCTCGACAAGACCCCCGCGCGGAGTCCGACGGGAACCCTCCGGCAGAGTCCACGGCCGCCCGGTCAGTGCACACCGCACACCAACCGATCCCGAGTCCGGCCCGCGACATCTCACGGCAGAGGGGCCACCACGGCAGCCCCGACTCGGCCGACAGGCCGTGCGACAGCCACCACCCCATTGATGAGGGAGTTTCCCATGCCCAGTTCCGACAAGCCGACCGTCGTCCTCGTGCACGGCGCCTTCGCCGACGCCTCCAGCTACGCCCAGGTCATCCCCCGGCTGATCGCCCGCGGCCTGGACGTGGTCGCCCCGGCCGTGCCCAACCGCAGCCTGATAGGGGACGCCGCCTACGTCGCCTCCATCGTCCGGCAGATACCCGGTCCGGTCGTCCTGGTGGGCCACTCCTACGGTGGCGCGGTCATCACCGTCGCCGGCACCGAGGATAACGTCAAGGCACTGGTCTACCTGGCCGGTTACGCCTTGGAGAAGGGCGAGAGCCTCGGCGAACTGCAGGGCCGCTTCCCGGACAGCGACCTCGCCGCCGCACTCGTCTACACTCCCTTCCCGATCGAGGGCTCGGCCACGCCCGGCACCGACGTGTCGGTCCGGACCGACAAGTTCCCGGCCATCTTCGCCGCCGACATCGACCCGCGGCTCGCCGCCGTCCTCGCCGTATCCCAGCGACCGCTGGCCGCGCAGGCCTTCGCCGACGCGGCCCCGGCCGCGGCCTGGAAGACCAAGCCGTCCTGGGGCCTGGTCGCCTCGTCCGACCACACCATCAACCCCGACGTGGAGCGCTACGGCTACCAGCGGGCCGGCATGACCACCGTCGAGGTCGACTCCTCCCACCTGGTGATGCTCGCCCACCCCGAGCGCGTCGTCGACCTGATCGAGGAAGCCGTACGGGCCACCTCCGACTGACCCCACGCGCACCAGCTCGCGCCCGTCCGACCGGCCGTCACACCACGACCGCCTCCACCCCTTCGCAGAGAGCGAACGATGAACCCACCGATCTCACGCCGCACCGTCACCGTGTCCCTCCTGGCCGGCGCAGCCGCCCTGGGGACCGCCGGTGTCGCACAGGCCGCGCAGTCGGCGACGGCCGACCGTCCGGCCGAACGGCACGGGCGCCCTGCCGCACCCACCATCGTCCTGATCCACGGCGCGTTCGCCGACTCCTCCAGCTGGAGCGCGGTCGTCGAACGCCTGCAGCGACAGGGCCACCGTGTACTGGCACCGGCCCTGCCACTGCGCGGACTGGCAAGCGACTCCGCCTACATTCGCAGCGTTCTGGACAGCGTCACCGGACCGATCGTGCTGGTGGGGCACTCCTACGGCGGAGCGGTCATCAGCCAGGCCGCGGCCGACGCACCGCAGGTCAAGGCACTGGTCTACATAGCCGCCTTCGTTCCCGACATCGGGGAGAGCGCGCTCCAGCTCACCGACAAGTTCCCCGGCAGCACCCTGGGACAGGCCACCGCCACCCAGTACTACCCGTTGCCCGACGGCGGACAGGGGGAGGAACTGGTCATCAAGAAGGACCTGTTCCGCAGGCAGTTCGCGGCCGGTGTCCCCCGACCGACCGCCCAGGTCATGGCCGCGGGACAGCGTCCGATCACCCTGGCAGCTCTCCAGGAGCCGGCCACCGCGGCCGCGTGGAAGAGGATCCCCAGCTGGTACCTCGTGGCCACCGAGGACCGCAACATCCCGCCGACCGCCGAGCGCTGGATGGCCGAGCGCGCCCGCGCCCACACGGTCACTGTCCGCGCC
Organism: Streptomyces sp. NPDC058239; assembly: GCF_042882185.1. Taxonomy (NCBI): domain Bacteria; kingdom Bacillati; phylum Actinomycetota; class Actinomycetes; order Kitasatosporales; family Streptomycetaceae; genus Streptomyces; species Streptomyces sp. NPDC058239. The sequence goes on along the minus strand of NZ_JBHVWS010000005.1, from coordinate 23,463 downwards.
CCGCACGCAGCCGCCGTGAGCGATCCCGGCCCTGTCACCGGCCTGATTCTGCGGGCGGTCCGTTCCGTCCGCTCCGACCACTGACCAGACGCATTTCTCGCCCACGTCGGCGACATTCCGCAAGAGGACATGGTGCCGGGACCGTGGCCGTCCGGCCGCGGTCCCCCTCCTCGCTTCCTCATGGCCGGCCTCACCCGGCGAAGCGCCGCACGCGCTGCCGACCGAACACCTCGCAATGGAACGGAGAGCCGTATGGCACTGCTCGATCCGGAACCGGGAAAGCTGCGCCCGCGGCAGACCCAGGGCCCAGCTACCGACCGGGTGCCCGACGAACGGGCGTCGGGTACTCCCGATGCCCTGCGGGAGGACCTGGTCCGCCTGCTGGGCTCCCGAAAAGTGCTGCACACCCTGTCGGATCTGGTGAAGTACGCCTCGGACGCCAGCCCCTACCGCTTCGTGCCCCAAGTGGTCGTGATCGCCGAGAACGTCGAGGACGTGGCCGCGGTGCTGCGGTACGCCCACGAGCAGCACCGTGAGATCGTCTTCCGGGCGGCCGGGACCTCCCTGAACGGTCAGGCCCAGGGCAAGGACATCCTGGTCGACGTGCGCCGCCACTGGACCGGCGTCGAGGTGCTCGACGGCGGGAACGAGGCGAGGATCAGGCCCGGTACGACCGTGGGGCGCGCCAACATCACACTGTCCCGGTACGGTCGGCTGATGGGCCCCGACCCGGCGAGTTCCAGCGCCTGCACCGTCGGCGGGGTGGTCGCCAACAACGCCTCGGGCATGACCGCCGGAGTCACCCGCAACTCCTACCGCCTGCTCTCGTCCCTCACCCTGGTCCTCCCGTCCGGCACGATTGTCGACACCGCGGCTCCGGACGCCGACGCGCGCCTCCGGGAGGCTGAGCCCGAGCTGTGCGCGGGGCTGCTGGCGCTGAAGAGCGAGATCGAGGGCGACACCGAGCTAGTCGCCCGGATCCGCGCGAAGTACGCGTTGAAGAACACCAACGGCTACCGCCTCGATGCCTTCCTGGACAACTCCACCCCCGTGGAGATCCTGCGCGGGCTGATGGTCGGCTCCCAGGGCACCCTCGGTTTCATCGCCGAGACGGTGTTCAAGACAGTCTCCCTGGACCGGCTCACCCACACGGCACTGTTGTTCTTCCCCGACCTCACCGCCGCCGCGGCGGCGGTACCGCTGTTCAACGACGCCGGAGCCCGCGCGGTGGAGGTGATGGACGGCAACACTCTCCGCGCCTGTGCGAGCGTCGACGGAGTCCCCGCCGACTGGGCCGAGATTCCCCGGGACACTGCGGCCCTGCTGGTGGAGTTTCGCGCCCCGGACGAGGCAGCCCACCAGGCCCACAGGCAGGCCGCCGCCGCTGTCCTGGCGAAACTGGCGCTCGTGGCCCCGGTGGCGTCCGTCACCAACCGCTTCGTCGAGGACTCGGCCACGATCCGCACGTACTGGCACGCCCGCGAGGCGTTCATGACGGCGGTCGGCAAGGCACGGCCGGCCGGATCCACACTGATCACCGAGGACTTCGCGGTACCGCCCGCCCGCCTGGCCGAGGCGTGCGAGGCCCTGGCCGAGCTTCAGCGCCGGCACGGCTTCGACGCCGCGGTCGCCGGCCACGCGGCGCACGGCAACCTGCACTTCCTGCTCGCCTTCGACGCCGCCCGTCCGAAGGAGGTCGAGCGCTACGCCGACTTCATGGACGAGTTCTGCACCATGGTGGTGCGCCGGTTCGACGGCTCGCTCAAGGCGGAGCATGCCACCGGTCGCAATATGACGCCGTTCCTCGAAGCCGAATGGGGCGCCCGCGCAACCGAGCTGATGTGGCGGGTCAAGCAGACCCTCGACCCCGCGGGGATACTCGCCCCCGGGGTGGTCCTCAACCGTGATCCCGACGCCCATCTGCAGGGGCTCAAGACCATACCCACCATCGAGGCGGTCGCCGATCCGTGCATCGAGTGCGGTTTCTGCGAGCCAGTCTGCCCGAGCCGCGACCTCACCACCACACCGCGTCAGCGGATCGTGCTGCGGCGCGAGATGATGCGCCAACCCGGCGGCTCTGCCGCCATGGGGAGCCTCCTGAAGTCCTATGGGTACGACGCGGTCGACACCTGCGCCGGCGATTCGGCCTGCAAGACGGCCTGCCCGGTCGGTATCGACACCGGCGCCATGATGAAGGCATTCCGCCATCAGCGGCACTCCGGGCGAGAGGAGCGGAACGCGGCACGGGTCGCGGAGCGGTTCTCCCTCGTGGAGTCGTCGGTCCGGACCGCCCTCGGCTTGGCGGACCATGTCGGCGACCGGGTCCTGGGGAGCGTCACCTCCGCCGTGCGGAAGGTGGTCTCGGCCGACCTGGTGCCCGAATGGATCTCCGCCATTCCGTCCCCCGCACGTTCGCGGCTGCCCGGAACGGACCACCGGACCGCCGTTGCCGTCTACTACGTGGCCTGCGTCAACCGGATCTTCGCGGGACCCGACGGTGTCGACGGGCCGTCCCTGCCCGAGGCGATCGTCGAGGTCTCCCGCCGCGCCGGGCGGCCGGTCTGGATACCGTCGGACATGGCCGGTTCGTGCTGCGCGACCATCTGGCACTCCAAGGGCTACGACGACGGCAACACCGTCATGGCGAACCGCATTGTCGAGCGAGCCTGGGAGTGGACCGACGGCGGACGTCTGCCGCTCATCGTCGACGCGTCGTCCTGCACACTCGGCATCGGGCAGGAAGTCACGCCCTATCTGACGGCCGAGAACCTGCGCAAGCACCGCGCTCTCACCGTGGTGGACTCCGTCGTCTGGGCCGCCACCGAACTGCTGCCGCACCTTGAGGTGACCGACCCGATCGACAGCGCGGTGCTCCACCCCACCTGCTCCATGCGACACCTCAAGGACGTCGACCAGCTTCAGGCCGTCGCCGAGTTCATCGCGCGGGACGTCCAGGTGCCCGTCTACGCGGAGTGCTGCGGCTTCGCCGGCGACCGGGGACTGCTGCACAAGGAACTGACCAAGGCGGCGACGGCACACGAGGCCGCCGAGGTCACGTCGGGCGCGTTCGACGCCTACCTGTCGGCCAACCGAACCTGTGAGATCGGCATGCAACACACCACGGGCCGCCCCTACCAATCTGTGCTGCTCGCACTCGAACGTGCCACTCGGCCCACCAGCTGAGCACCGGCGCGGGCCACCCGCTTCGGCGCGGAACCGCCGCCCGCAACTCGACCCTCCATCCAACAGGGAGCCCGCCTTGCGCATCGCCAATCTCGCCGGCCGACTGGTCGTGATCGCCCACGGCCGGGCGGCCGACGTCCACACAGCCAGTGGCGCACTGTTCTCCTCCGACCCGCAGGCGGTCTACTCCCGCTGGGACGAGTTCCGCGCCTGGGCCGCCCGGGCCGACCTCGGCGGCGGGGTCCCCTTCGACCCGGCGGACCTCGGTGCGCCCGCGCCGGCCCCCCGCCAACTCTTCGCCATCGGCCTCAACTACCGGGAGCACGTCGTCGAGGCCGGATTCACCACGCCCGAGGGCATGCCGCCGGTCTTCACCAAGTACGCGACCGCTCTCACCGGCCCGGTGACCGAGGTGACGCTGCCACGGGGCGGCAACACCGACTGGGAGGTGGAACTGGTGGCGGTTGTCGGCAGGGAGGCGCACCAGGTGTCCGAAACCGATGCCTGGAGCTACGTCGCGGGCCTGACGGTCGGCCAGGACATCTCCGAGCGCGTCCTGCAGATGGGCGGCCCGGCCCCCCAGTTCAGCCTCGGCAAGTCCTACCCGGGCTTCGCCCCGACGGGCCCCTGGCTGGTGACCCCGGACGAGTTCGAGGACCCTGACGACCTGGAGCTGACCTGTGCCGTCAACGGTGAGGAGATGCAGCGTGGCCGCACCCGGCAGCTCATCTTCTCCGTGCCGGCCCTCATCGCCAAGCTGTCCGGGGTGCTCCCGCTGCTGCCGGGAGACGTCATCTTCACCGGCACTCCAGCCGGTGTCGGCCTCGGCCGCACACCTCAGCGCTGGCTGGCCGCCGGCGACGAACTCGTCAGCTCCGTCCAGGGCATCGGCGAACTGCGACAACGGTTCGTCGGCTGACCCTCTACGAGGTCCGCGACGCGCGGCAGCTGACGTCTCAAGCGCCCGGCGCACCGGCAGCCCCAGCGGCAAGGGCCCACTGCCCCCACCCCCTGCAATCAGAGAGAAAGAGAAGAGATCCCACATGCCCAGATTCCTGACAGGGACGCGCACCGGCCTCCTGGCCTCGGTCGTCGCGACGGCCCTCGCCATGACCGCGGCCGGCCCCACGACGGCGGCCACCGCCGCCCCGAAGCCGGACGTGCGCTTCGTGGCACACCTGGACATCGCCGACGGGCAGCGACCGGAGAACATCACCCTGGAGCCTGGCGGCAGCGCCGTCGTCACCTTCGCCTACAGCCGTCAAGTGGCCCGCATCCACCCCGACGGCCGGGTGCACGTCCTCGCCACCCTGCCCCAGCCTCCGGCCGGCGCCGACACCCCTGCCCTCTCCTCGCCCTTCCTCGGCGGAATCGTCCGTGCCCACGACGGGACCCTGTACTTCCTGTACGCCACCGGCAGCAGCGACCTGACCGGCCTGTGGCGCCTGCGCCCCGGCGGCGCCCCGCAGCGTATCGCCGCGCTCCCGGCCGACGGCCTGCCCAACGGCCTGGCCCTCGACCGGCACGAAGGCCGGCTGTACGTGGCCGACTCGGTCCTCGGCACGGTCTGGCGGGTGCCCGTCACCGGGGGCACGCCCACCCGGTGGGCCACCGCCCCCGAGCTGGCCGCCGCCGGATTCCTCGGAGCCAACGGCATCAAAATCCACAACGGGGCGGTCTGGGTGTCCAACCTGGACAAGGGCACCGTGCTGCGGATCCCGGTCACCCGGTACGGCACCGCCGGCCCCGTCGAGACCCGGGCCACCGGCCTGATCGACATCGACGACTTCGCGTTCACCGGCCGCGGCGACACCCTCCTGGCCGCGATCAACGCGGACAACGAGGTGGCCCTGGTCAGACCGGGCGGCAGCCACACCGTCGTGCTGACCGGCGCCGACGGGCTGGAGAACCCGACCTCGCTCGCCGTACGCGGCAACACGGCCTACATCGCCAGCGGCGCCTACTTCACCAACAACGACCCCAACCTCCTGGCCGCACGGATCAACCCGGCCCAATAAGCCGGCCCCGCGCCCGTGCCGCCGCACCTGCCCGATGCGGCGGCACGGGCCCCTAGGCCATCGGATCCGCCGTACGACGAGCGGGCGGAGCGGCCGCCGCACGCGGCAGCACCCCACACCGGACGAGAGGACAGAGTTGATGGACCAGCAGGACACGCAGCAGGAGGCAGCCGCCGCACCGCCCGCGTTCGACCCCGGCGCATTCCTGGTCGTCCCGGCCAGAACCTTCGAGGACCTACGCATCGGCGAAGTCTTCCGAGCCCCCAGCCGCACCCTGACAGACGCCCACGCCGCGGCCTTCCAGACAGTCTCCGCGGACAACCACCCGGTGCACTACGACGCCGAATGGGCACGCAGGCACGGCCACTCGGCACCGGTGGTGCACGGCCTGCAGGTGCTCGCCTTCACCGCGCCGGGCGCCACCCTGTTCCCCCACTTCATCGGAGAGGTGTTCATCAGCTTCCTCGAACTGTCCTGCACGTTCCTGGCCGAAGTGCACTCCGGAGACACCCTGTACCCGGCGCTCACCATCACCGGCCTGGAGCCGCAGGGCGACAACGGTGTCGTAGTCACCGCGGCCACCATCCACAACCAACACGGCGAACTGGTGCTGTCCGGCCGGCACAAGTACCTCCTGCGGCGTCAGTGAATCCAGAGGAAGCAACGTGACACACCGTAGAACCCTCCTTGTCGCGCTCGCCTGTTGTGCCGCGCTGACCGGGTGCACGAGCCACACACCGGACGACGGCCCGCCTGAGGTCGGCTCCACGTCCCCGACGTCGTCCATAATCAGCCCAGGATCCGTCGCCAGCGGCACCTCCGATCCCTCCAGCGAGCCGACGCCGACACCGACCGCGTCCGGCGGCACGGGGACGACGGCGCCATCGCCGACCGAACCGACGGTGAGACGCTGCCATACCTCCGAAGTGAGGGCGTCCGTCGGCCCCAACCGTCCCGGCGCCGGGCAGTCAAGCTTCGCTATCGTTTTGACCAACGGATCCCGCCGCACCTGCACGCTGTACGGCTTCCCGGGCGTGGCGTTCGTCAACGGCGCCGGTGAGGCCGTCACCCCGGACCCCGAACGAGCCACCGATCAGCAGGAACAGGCTGTGACGCTCAGCCCGGGAGACAGCGCTTGGTCGACGCTGACATACACCAATCCAGCGATTACTGGCGCCACCACCGTCACACCGACGGCCCTGCTCGTCACCCCGCCAGACGAGACTGCTCCGATCTCAGTCCGCTGGACCGGGGGCAAGGTCTCCAACACGGGGAAGGCGTCGGTGCCCTGGGTGAGCCCCCTCATGCCAGGCAGTGGCGCCTGACTCCGCCGAGCGCGGGAGCGGGATGCGGCCAGTTGCCGCTGGCTGCCGAGGTTGACACACATACTCCAGGCCCTGATTGCCGCGCCGGAGACTTCCGGCTGAATCCCTGACACCCGAGGGGCGGGATCGGTGCGCAGACGCAGTAGCTGTACCGGATAACGTCTGCGGCGTCGGTCATGCAGGGCCGCCGAGTAACTCGACGACCACATCGGGGCTGACGCAGGCGAAAGCCGGCGATTCTCGGCTGCCCCGCCGAGCGGTCAGCCGCATGGTCCACCGCGGATGCGCAGGCCACCGCTGTTACCAACCAACGGCCCCGGTGACCGACATCCCTGGTGCCGGCGCCCGCCCTCTCCATGCCCCAACGGCGCTTCCCGATTCTGTCGAACGAGCGGCTCTGTCCCGAAATCGGTGGTGACGAAGCGTGACCAGGGTCGTTGGCATTCCAGCGAGACGTCAACTCCCGTATGAACACCGCATTTTCGGGGTTGTCGGCACTGGTCGTCGAGGATGTGGCGGACGAAGGCGAAGCGATCCGCCTATCGGCGCGAACCCGGGAGGAGTCGGTGCCGTGCCCGATGTGCTGGTCTGCCCGGTGCTGGGCTGCCCGCGGTAGACCTTCGCCGTCGCGATCTCCCACGCGACCGCGCTGCGGATGCTGACGAGGCTGCCGCTGCCCCCGTTGCGCCTGCCACGGGTACTCGGCGCCGACGACGTTGCCCTGAAGCGACGTCACCGCTACGCCACTAGCCTCCTGCCGTTCTTCGACGATGGCGACCACCTGCACCCGAACGACAAGGGCATGCAGGCGGTGGCCGACGCGGTCGACCTGAAGAGCGTCGACTGCGCATTCGCTCCGAACTGAACCGCGGCACCGGCCGTGGCTCGAGCACATGAAACGGTCCTGTCCCCGGCAGCGCGTCCGGCGGGGACAGGACCGGGACTGCCGGAGCCGGCGGTCCATGCCCATGCGGTGCTCCCGCCTTGATGTCACCGATCCCGCTCCGCCTCCGAGCCGCCGGTCCGGACGTACCGGCGGCTCGGAGAAGGTGGCGGCACGGGGCGTCAGTGCTGCAGCACGGTGCCCAGCCACTTCAGGACCTCGGGGGTCACCGGGTCGGTGATGTCGGCGAACTCGTCATGTTTCTTGAGGAACTTCGCCACGTAGGGGCAGACCGGCACGATGCGCTTCCCCGAGGTGCGTACGTCGTTCAGGGCCTGCTGTACGAGTAGCGACGCCAGGCCCTGTCCGGCGAAGTCGTCGTCGATTTCGGTGTGGTAGAAAACGCGCTGGTCGTCGCGGTCGTGGTACGCGGTGAGGCCTGCGGTCCTGCCGTCGACCAGGATTTCGTAACGGTGCTTGGGGTCCACTCGCTGGACCGTCGGAGCGGCGGCGGGCTGCATCATCGTAAGCCTTTCAGTGGCGCGTCGGGTTTTTGCGCGGTGCGATGGTGGCGTTGGGAAGGACGGGCGCGGGAAGACGGTCGCCGTCGTAACCATCGACCTTGCCGAAGCGGTCGGATGCGCTCTGCCACGCTTCCCTGGCCTCGACGATGTCTTCGTGGCTCCGGCCGATGAAGTTCCACCACATGACGATCTGTTCCTCGAACGGCGTCCCACCGAGCAGGACTACCCGAGCATCGTTGTCCGTCTCGTTCACCAGCGTCAGTGTGTCGCTTCCCGTGCCGACGTAGCCCAATTCCGCCGGGTGCAGGATTGTTCCAGCGATACGGACATCCCCGTGGTCGACGAGAAGGCCGTGCTCGAAGCCTGTGTCGATGGCGAGCGTGGTCGTCGAGCGCGGCTCAAGGATGATTTCGGCACCGAGCAGGGGCGTGAAGGTCCGCACCGGAGAGGTGTCACCGGCCAGCGTCCCCAGGAACACTCTGACTTCGGCTCCGTCCATCCGGACCGGACTCGGGACGTAGTGCTGGAAGTCACGGCCGGTGTGCCGGTGTTCTTCGGGAAGCGCCACCCACAGTTGGACGCCGTGCAGGATCGTGGTGCGGGTGGTGGAGACTTCCGAGTGGCTGATGCCGTACCCGCCCGTCATGAGGTTCAGCTCACCGGGCCTCACGAGGGCGTGGCTGCCCATGCTGTCCCGGTGCTCGATCTCCCCGCTGAACAGCCAGCTCACCGTCTGCAGACCGGTGTGCGGATGGGGCGCGACGTCCATGCCGCCCGTGTCGGTGACGTCGTCGGGACCGTAGTGGTCGACGAAGCACCAGGCCCCGATCAATGTCCGGGCCCGCTGCGGCAGCGTGCGCCGTACTGTCATCGCCCTCGGACCACCCAACGGGACGTCCCTCGCGGAGAGGACATCAACCTTCGGCGCATGCTCGCCGGGGTCCGGGGCCTCGCAGCGAAGTTCGGCGGGCTCCCTCTCGACGTCGCTCATCGCACGTCCCTCCCAGGGATGATTTCATGTTCAATGATCACGCCTGATGGTAAGCCGACGTCCCATCAAGCGCATGACAAGACGAGCGGGGCCGAGAAGTCCCATGAAGGAGTCCAGGTTGAGTGGCGCTGAGGCAGGCCCCGTGAGCAGGCGGGTCTTCGTGGACAAGCAGAGTCCGAGTGCCTACCACGCACTGGTCGAGACCTCCGACGCGGTCCGCGCGGTCGCTTCCGATGCAGGGCTGGACCGCACGATCGTGGAGCTGATCAACCTCCGCGTGTCACAGATCAACAACTGCGCCTACTGCCTCAGCGTGCACACCCGGGCCGCGCTGCGTGCGGGCGAGACCACCCAGCGCCTGGGCGTGCTGGCCGCCTGGCGCGACACTGAACTGTTCACGACACAGGAACGTGCGGCGCTCGCCCTGGCGGAGGCGACCACCGAGCCCGCGAACGCTGTCGCGCAGGAGAGCGCCTACGACGCAGCCCGCCAAGCCCTCACCGACGACGAGATCTCCGCGGTGATCTGGGTGGCGATCACCATCAACGCTTTCAACCGGGTCTCCATCATGAGCAAGCACCCCGTGCGCGGGATCCCTCAGCAGTGATCCGGTCTCTCCCCGGCCGGGCGCCGAGTCATCGGCCGTACGCAACGGCTTCCACCAACCACGGAAGGTGACCAGGGCGGCCGGGAAGTCGAGGTGATGGCCTCGCGGTTGAACGACAATCGCGTCGACGATGATCAGCAAGGGTTGGCCCGTCGCCGTGTCCGAGAGCAGCGTCAAGACGCCGAGCCTGATCAGCAGCGGGTCCGGCACCTGCGATCCGTCGGCCTGATCCATGCCGAATACGCACCGCAAGGCGTCGCGCTGCCGTGAGGGGAGCCGCTCGACACCGATGAGTACCGGACGCAACAGCTGGTGCACTCCTGCGAAACCAAGATTCTTCTCGCCTTCGCAGCCTCGTACCCGGAGCACACATCAACCGTGAGCCCGGTCTGCGAGGCGGCCCAGTCCACCAGGGTGCTTTTGCTGCCCCCGGCTCACCGGTCAGCACGAGCACCCTCGGGTCACTCCCGTCCGCGGCGTCGACCAGCTGCCTGATCCGGGACTTTTCGTGATCCCTGCCCAGGGACTGCGGCTCGGCGGCTCGGTGTCGAAGTCCATGTTAGCTTCTTTCCTCCAACCGTCCGCCTGGCAGAGCAGGCGCACAGGCGACGAAAGTGCTCATCGCTCTGACTGCATCCTGCCAGGCCCACCGCATGGACCGGCCAGCGCGTAACTGGGCACATGACAGAAGGGTGCATTCCTGCATCCTTGACAGCATCCGAATCGGCACGACGACAGCATTCTTGTCCGTGGTTTCGGCTGATCGGAATGCTGTGGTGGATTCGAGGTGAGGAGGCGCAGTGGCCGCCGATGAGGGAGACGGCCCCGACCGTTCAGGGCTGAGTGGCACGCTGCCGATCGGCCGAGAGACAGAGGTCGACCGGATTCTGCGGTCCATCGACAGACCCTGTGACCCGCCACACGCTCTGCTCATGCTGGGAGAGGCCGGCACCGGCAAGACCCAGTTGCTCCGGGTTGCCGAGGAGACGGCCAGAGGACGCCGAACCCGGGTCTTGTCGGCGCAGGGCTGGGAATCGGAGGAACCGCTGTCATTCGCCTCCCTGCACCAGCTCCTCCTCCCGGTGCTCGGCGAACTCGATGCACTGCCGGAGCACCAGCGGCTGGCACTTCGCACCGCCTTTGGGACGGCTCCGGACTCCCGGCCGCCGGAGGGAAAGGTGCTGCGCGCCGCGGTCCTGACACTGCTGAGTCACGTCGCGCAGGCAAGCCCGGTCCTGCTGACCGTGGACGACATCCAGGACTGTGACCGTGACTCCATGGGGATCCTCTACTTCGTGACACGACGGTTGACCGACCAGGCTGTGACAGTGCTGTTCGCAGCACGCGGAGAGGCTCCCCCGGCCGGAGCTCCTACGGATCTCGCCGTCTTGTGTCTCGGGCCGCTGTCCCGGCGGGCGGCGGCCCGGCTTCTGGATGCGCAGCCCGGTGCACTCACCGGAAGGGCCAGACTTGACTTGCTCCGGCAAGCGGAGGGCCATCCGCAGTCGGTCATCGAGCTCAGCCGGGCCGCGCGCGGCGAAGCCGGGCCGTCAGTGGCGGGCGGGGAACCGCAGCAGAGCTCGCGCATCCAGCAGATGTCTGCCACACGCCTGAGTGCGCTGCCGGAAGAGACACAGCGCGCACTGCTCTACGCGGCGGCGGCCTCGCATCATGAGGAGCTCACGACTGTCATGGCCGCTTTGGGCACGCACGACCTGAAGGTGTGGGTCCCAGCGGAGGAAGCCGGCCTGATCACGATCGCGGACGGCCGTCTCACCTTCCGCGACCCCCTGATCCGCGCTGCGGCCTTCCACCGTCAGTACGCAAAGCAGCGTCAACAGGTCCACCATGATCTGGCCGCCGTGCGCGGACAGAACCCGTCACACCGAGCCTGGCATCTGGCCGCAGCGACCATCGGTCCCAACGAGTCCGCGGCTGCGGCCTTGGAGGATGTTGCCACCACCGCTAAGCAGGAGGGAAAATATTTCACTGCGGCAAAGGCACTGGAACAGGCCGCGCGCCTCAGTGCCCACGATCACGACCGGACCCGCCGTCTCGCCGGAGCTCTGACCGCCGCGAGTAATTTCGGAGACCCGGCATGGGTGCGCGACCTGTACGCGCTGCTCACCCGAGTGACCCGCGACCCGGACCTGATGTGCGGCGCAGCCTGCGCCCTGAGTGGAGCGCTGTCGCTGCTCTCGTTCCAACAGGAGGCCTTCAGCCTCCTGCTCAGCGTGTCGCAGCACACGCCCCCCGGCAACGCCAAAACTGCCTTTGCCCTGGTGGCACTCGCCACGGGGATCACCTTCCAGTCCGGCCTCCCCGAGCATCGGCAGCAGCTGCCACGACTGCTCGATCAGGCTGTACGGGCCGCACGAACGGAGAAGGACCGGTGTGAACAGGAGAACTGGTTCTTCCCCGAGCTAGCCGGGCCTGACGTCCTCGCGGCACTGGAAGCACTCGTGTCGACCGGAATCGAGCCGGTCGCCCACTCCGACAGCGCATTGCGAAAGTTGACGACGCCGCGTCTCATCACCCCCGCCGGTCGGGGCCAGCTGATCCGGCTGATGGCGACCGCCTCGGTCGCCTACTACGCCGACGTGCCGGACCTGTGCGCGGAGCAGTTCCGGCAGGCAGACGAGCTGCTTCGCCAGCAAGAAGCCCTGGGCCCGCGCGCGTGGACCCTCGCGGCCCAGGTGGACACACTCTTGAGTATCGGGCGCTGGGCGGAAGCCGAAGCACTGATCGAGGAGGGCCTCACTCACGCCGTCATCCACCGGTGGACTCGCGTCGAGATGGACCTCGAAGCGCTAGGAGCGACCCTGCGCGCACTTCTCGGCGAGAACGTATCGGACATGCAGTTCATCGGCCCGAACTGGCGCTCCGTCAGCCTGGACGAGAACCGGGCCACACATGCCCGGATGCTGCGGGCATGCGGTCTGACAGCAATGGCCCTCGGTGACGGGGACAGTGCCTTCCGGCACTTTCGCGCTCTGTTCCAGGACGACGACTCGCCCCTTGATCCCTTCCTTTCTCCCCGCTGCATCAGCGAACTGGCCTACGCCGCCCAGCGCGTCGGCCGGCAGCAGGAGGCGGCGCGCATCCTCATGGAAGTGCGAGAACGCCAGGGCCCCCGGCCGACAACACGGATGACACTGCTCATGCACCATGCGGCGGCCCTCATTGATGACGATGCCGACCCCGAGCACCACTTCCGCCTGGCCCTGGTCAACCCTGAGGCGGGCAAGTGGCCCATGGAACGGGCCCAGGCTCGTTTGCACTATGCGATCTGGCTGCGCAGGCGCAGAAGGCCCCTGGAGGCGCGCACACAGCTGACCGCGGTTCTGGAAGTCGCTACCCGCCTGCGCGCCCGGCACCTTGCCGCCTCGGCCCGCAGCGAGCTGCGCGCGAGCGGGGTCTCCCACACTGCCGCGTCAGCAGACCGATTGGCCGAGTTGACCGCCCAGCAACAGCAGATCGCGCGGCTGGCGGCAAACGGCCTGTCGAATCGAGAGATCGGCGAACGGTTGTTCCTCTCGCCGCGTACCGTGGGCTCGCACCTCTACAACGTCTATCCCAAGCTCGGCATCAGCAGCCGCCACCAGCTCCGTGACATTCTGCTGCACGACGGGTGACCTTCGCGAAGCAGCAGACGCAGCCTCAGGGGCTGACGGGCAGGGTGCATCAACATTCATCCTCCTTGGCCGCTGAGAGATGAACCAGAGCCCAGAGGGCAGAGCGAAAGGTGTACCGGATGGAGTGGGACTCCGGGGAGGATGGGGGCGGGAAGTACCCGTCCTCCGTGGTTCTCGATCCGCTGGTGCAACAGCTCCTCGACGCGTCCTCGGCCCCCCCGTTTCTACACGAGCTGAGTCCGGTCGAAGGCCGGCAGGCGCTGAGGGAATCCCAGGTCCACCGAGTCGAGGACTTCGAGGTGGACGCCACCTTCCAGGTGGCGCCCGTGGGACCGTCCGGGCTGGTGGGCTTCTGGATCTTCAGACCAGCCCGCGTAAGAGGACCGCTCCCTGCCATGCTCTACCTCCACGGGGGCCGGTGGGTGCTGGGAGACGCGCAGACCCACGCTCGGCTCATCAGCGAGCTCGTGCTCAGCGCGGGCATAGCCGCTGTCGTCCCCGAGTACAGCCGCACTCCCGAGGCCCGCTATCCTGCGGCCGTCGAGGAGTGCTATGCCCTGATGATCTGGATCGTCCGGCAGGCCTGCGAACTCGGACTCGACGCGGACCGATTGGTGGCCGCCGGGGACTGCGCCGGCGCCACCATGGCCACGGCGCTCACCATGATGGCGAAGTCGCGCGGCGGCCCAAGGATTCGTGCCCAGCTGCTGTACTACCCGATCACCGACGCACATTGCGACAGCCCCTCCCAGCGGCAGTTCGCCAGTGGGTATCTACTCACCCGGGAAGCCCTGCGTCGTTACTGGCAGCAGTACACCGACGATCCCCGGCAGCAGGATGAACCGACCGCGTCTCCGTTGCGCGCGAGCCTCGCGGAGCTTGCGGGGCTGCCGCCGGCGCTGGTGATCACAGCGGAGGCGGACGTGACACGGGACGAAGGGGAACAGTACGCGGATCAACTTCGTCGTGCCGGTGTGGAAGTGACCGCAGCCCGTTTTCTGGGCACCGTCCATGACTTCGTGTCCCTGACTGCATTGCGCGAGAGCCCACCGACGCGGGCGGCCGTACGGCAGGGCGGTGCTTTCCTGCGCATGCTGCTGAACTGAGAGGCGGTCAGGCCCGCCACCCAAAAGAGCACAGACCAGTCGGCCGACTGATGCGTCTTCCCCTACACAAAGGCACGTTTGCGGGCATATCAGCAATCTTTGGTTCTTCACGGAGAACGGCGGCCCCTGCCTCGGCTCCATCGCAAGGCGACGCGGTGAGGTACCGTCCACGAGTTCTGCCCCGATGTCACGCTCAGCGCAACGCCGCGAAGGACCGCGCCCCATGGGGAAACAGGCCGCCGGAATACCGGACCGCACGGGCATCGTCGAAAGGTACCGGCAAGGACGGTCTCGGCTCTCTGCGGACCACCGCCCTGCGTTCCGACGACGAACGCACCCCCGTCCCGCCCTGGCTGGCAGACACCGGCGATGAGGAAGTCCTGTACGTCGCCCTGCAGGTCCACGGTTCGGTCATGGTCCGCCACGACGAAAGCGAGGTCTTCCTGGAACCGTGCACGAGTTCGTTAGAGCGCGTCTCCTTGGTGTTGCCCTGCCGTGCGAAGCTCTGCGCCATGGCGCCTTCGATAGTCCGTGGACTTGCTCTGCCCGCCCCGCTGACGTCCCTCATCGATCGCGACCTCTGGCATCAGCCGGGTGATGCGGTGCTGGCGAAGGTCATCCCGTGGTTCGAGCACCCACTCGTCTTCGTGTCGAACTCCGAGCAGATGGCGTTCTCGTCCCAATCGATGGACATATTCGCCGACGATCCGCACTCCGCCTACTTTCGCCAGGCACGCGGAAGCAGGGGCATCGCCCCGCTCGAACTGCCATGGCTCGACGTTGAACAGGCAGTGCTGATTGCCATCACTCGCAACCCCGGAGATGAGGGTGCCCTGGCGTTCGGCTACCGGACTGATCCCTCAGATCCCCGCATTGTCGGCAGTGACTACTGGACGGACCCCTTCTGTGCCAGTGGCGGGTCGTCGCACCTACATTCTCGGGCTTCGGCACAAGGTTGGGCCTGTAGCTTCCGCAGCCACGTCACTGGCGCGCCCAGATAAGGATGGCGGCCAGGTGGAGCGTGGCCTGGTAGGCGATGGCGAGCTTGTCCGTCCGCATGGCCAGACCGCGCCACTGGTCGGGTAGCCGGGTCACGTTGCCGTGACCCGGTCGGGTCGCGGGGACGCTACGTCCCCGCCCCCTCGGAACCGTGCAAGCGACTTATCACCGCACATGGCTCGGGCAAGCCTCACGGGCTAAGGCGTGGGCTGACTCGGACGTGCCCGTTCCTGGCCGTTCTCCCGGTGGGCATCGACGCCCCGGGGCCGTCATCGCGTCGCCCGTCTCGGGCACTACGGGTCCCGAAGCGGCGTCGAAGGCATGGGTCACCTCCGGCGCGGTGCCCTCGACAAGCAGTCGGCGGGCCCTCTCCTCGTGACGGCGGTCGGTGGCCGTGAGCCGGCTGTGGTGCTGGGCGAGATGCTCCGACCAGGACGCGACCAGGTAGTTCTCGACGAACCGGCCCGGATCGCTGCCGTCCTGGTAGAGGCCCCAGGTGAGGGCCCCCGTGCGTCGACGTGAACGGGCCACATGGTCCATGCAGTCGATGAAGGCGGCCCTGTTCGCGGCCGCGATCCGGTACACGACGGAGACCAGCACGGGGCCGTCGGCCGGTCCGGGCTCGAACACCAGGGGCGGAACGGGCCAGTGGTCGGACGGGGACGGGTCGATGCCCTCCGTGCCGTGCAGCGGCCAGCGGCGCACACTCGCCGCGCCGAGCACCAGCAGACCGCTGCCGGCCAGAAGGGAGACGGTCAGCCCCAGCCTGTCGGCCAGCGCACCCCACAGGGGTGCCGCCAGCGCCTGCCCGCCCTGGAAGACCAGGAGATAGACGGCGATTCCCCGGGCCCTGACCCAGCCGGGCAGCCGTGCCTGGACGGCCGCGTTGAGGGTGGACAGCACGCCGATCCAGGCCAGTCCGGCGGGCAACAGCACCACCGCCGCGAGCCATGGGACCCGGACCGTGGCCAGTACCGCCAGGACTCCGGCAAAGACGAGGGCCCCTGCGGCCAGAGTGCCGTTGACGCCCAGAGCGCGACGGATCGCGGGCAGTGCGAAGGCCCCGCTCACAGCACCGGCTCCGACCGCACCGAGCAGCACCCCGTACCCGCCCGAGCCCAGGCCGAGGGAGCGGCTCGCGACCAGTGGAAGCAGCGACCACAGCGCGGCGCCGCCGGGGATGAACAGCATCGTGCGCAGCAGGACTCGGCGGACGCCGGGCGCGTTCCACACGTAGCGGCGGCCGGCGTGCAGAGCCGTCAGGAGCTTCTCGCCCTGCGCAGTCGGCGGTTTTGCCCCGGGCCGTCTCCACAGTGCGAGAACGGCCGCGGTGCCGAGGTAGGAGGCGGCGTTGAAGGCGAAGACCCAGCCCGCGCCTGCTGCCGCGACCACCGCTCCCCCGAGTGCCGGGCCGAGGGCGCGAGCGAGGTTCATGTTCACGGCGCCGAGCGCGGCCGCCTGTCCCAACTGGCGGCGTTCCACGAGTTCCGGCTGGATGGCCTGCCAGGCCGGGCCCATCAGAGCGGTGCCGCATCCCAGCAGGAAGGTGAGACCGAGCAGCAAAGCCGGAGTGAGTGCGTCCGCGAACGCCAGCACCGACAGCGTGGTGGAGGCGGCGAGCATGGCGAACTGAGCGGTCAGCAGCACCGTACGACGGTCGAAACGGTCGGCCAGCACGCCGGAAGGCAGAGCCAGCAGCACGACGGGGAGACTGGACGCGGTCTGCACGAGCGTCACCAGGGCGGCGTCGTGGCCGATCAGTAGCCACTGGGCGCCCACGGTCTGCATCCAACTGCCGATGTTGGAAACCAGTTGTGCGATCCACAGCGCCCGGAAGACACGCGCCGCGAGCGGGGCCCAGGCTGAATCGGACTCCGGGAAGTCTTTCGGTGGCAGTGCGGTGTTCACGTCGGTCCCTACCGGTATGGGGCACGGACACCTTGCTTCCGGCGGTGTCCCGGGTGCCGTGCGGGCATGGCCGAGGGTGGCCGCAGACGGTCGCGGGTGCCGTCGACTGGGAGTGCAACGTCTGTGGTCCCGCGGCTCACTGACGAGAGCGCCGGCCCCTCCTGCGGGGCCGGCGCCGAGTTCACGCCTGCGGCTTGACCCAGGGGGCGTCGGAGGCCGAGAGGCGGTGGGCAGCCGCGGACGTCACCACGAGCAGCACCAACGTCAGGACCAGGACCAGAACGAGTCCGGTGTGTGCCAGAAGCACGGCGCCGGCGAGGGCTCCGAGGAATATGGCCAGTACGGACAGGATCCGCCGGCCGGGCCGGGGGGCGGCCCCGCCCGCCGAGGTGGAGTCCGCAGCCAGTCCCGTCAGGGTCAGGGTCAGCACGGTCGTGGTCAGGTCCGGGACCCCGAGGCGCCTGGCGACCGCGTTCTGCAGCCCCATGGCGAGGCCTAGGAGCACGATAAGGGCATAGCGGACCTCGGTGGTCACGCTGCCGTGCGAGACCACGGCCGTGATGACCGCCCCGGCGACGAGCAACGCCTGAAGCGCCGTGGCGAAGGCCAGCAGCCGCCCGCGGTGCTCCGCGAACCGGGTGCCGAACCGGCCTCCCGCCAGTGCGCCTACGAGGAACGCGGCCATCGACACGATGGAGGCGAGCACGGACAGGCCGTCGGCGCCTGCCAGGGCGAACCCGAGGAATACCACGTTGCCGGTCATGTTGGCGACGAAGACGTGCCCGAGCCCCAGATAGCTGACGGCGTCGACCAGGCCGGTCGCCACCGTAAGTATCAGCATGAGTGGCGGCAACGGGCCGTGCCTGTCCCCCTTGGGCGGAGCCAGCGTGCGGGCCGCGTCAATCAGCAGCTTGCGCATACTGAGTTGTTCCTTCCTTGGTTGAGGGACGATGCAGCAGCACACGGGTGAGCAGTCCGCTCACCGGGCCGACCACGATGGCCACGACCGAGACCCACAGGGGCCAGGGGGTCAGCCCGAGGGCGTGGTCGGCCGACCAGCGGCCGGGGCCGGTGAGGGCCAGGACCGCGGAGGCCACGACGAGGACCATGGGGTACTCGTAGCCGTCGTTCTGGACCCAGAGCCCGTTGTGCCATTTGACGGTGCCGGCGACCGTCATCACTCCCATGGCGGCCATCGCCGCCGCGGGAGTGAGCAGACCGACCGCCAGGAACAGGCCGGCGCCGATCTGGCTGCCGCCCGCGGCAAGCGCGGTGAGCCTGCCGCCGCGGAAGCCATCGTGGCGGAACTCCTCGGTTCCGCCCGCCAAGCCGTTGCCGCCGAGGCGGAAACTGACTTTCTGCACTCCGTGCCCGGCGATGAGGAGCCCCGCCACCAGTCGGAGGACCAACAGTCCGGTGTCCATTCGTTCCTGCCTGTTCCTGACGTTCCGTCGATGCTCAGGTGAAGAGTCAGCCGGCCGCGTGGGCGCCGATGACGGCCTGCGCGTAGACCAGGCCCAGGCCGTAGGCCCCTCCGTGCTCCTTCACCACCTCCGTGACGGGGACGTACGTCTCCGTCCGCGCCCAGTCGCGCTGGAGCTCAAGGAGCACCTGCACCCAGGTCACCGGAATCGCGCCGCCCTGGACCATGCGCTGGATGGCGTGCTCGTGCGCCTGCGGGCTGACGCCGCCGGACGCGTCCGTGACGACGTAGACCTCGTAGCCCTGGGAGATGGCGGACAGCGTGGGCAGTACGACGCAGACCTCGGTCCACAGCCCGGCAATGACGAGCTTCTTGCGGCCCGTCGCCTTGACGGCCTCGACGAAGTTGTTGTCCTCCCAGGCGTTCATCGTGGTGCGGTCGATGATCTTCTGGTCGGGGAAGACAGCGGCCAACTGCGGCATGATCGGACCCGAGAAGGACTCGGCGGCCACGGTGCTCAGGACCACCGGAACGTCGAACACCTTGGCCGCCTTGGCCAGGCCCAAGGTCGAGTTGATGATGGCGGTGCGGTCGCCGCTGCCGGTGCCGAAGAACATCTGCGGCTGGTGGTCCACGAACAGCACGGCGCAGTTGTCGGGGGTCAGCAGGTCGGGACCGGGGGCGGCGGTGACTTCGGAGATGTTGACCACGAGAGGGCCTTTCCATGAGTGATGTGATCGCGGACGGGCGTCCGCTGCTGGGCGAAGCCGTCCGTTCGACGGCGAGAGGTGGGGGGGTGGTGCCCCGGGAGGGGCGGCTCGTGACCGGGCCTCTCCCGGGAGATCAGAGCGAGAAGCAGGGGTCGAAGACCGTGCTCTCGGTATCGGGGGCCAGACCTCGTCGGGTGCGCCACTGTCGGTGCTGCTCCGACTCCGCGACGGCCTGGCCGAGCAACTCGGCCTGGCGGGCGCCCGACGAGCCGGTACCGGGCGTGGCCTGGTAGCCGCCGAAGTGTGCGACCGGGCTCCACTCGGGGCTGACCGGCGGCAGTTCCTCGTCGAGGCCCTCGTACTCGGCGGCGGCGTAGACGATGCGGCCGCCGACGACCGTCAGCAGGGACTCGATGTGCACGATGTCCGGCTCGGGCACGGCAAAGTAGTCCTCGGACAGGACCGCGAGGTCGCCGAGGCAGCCCGGGCGCAGGACGCCCTTGACGTCCTCCTCGCCGGTCAGCCGGGCCCCTGCTTCGGTGAACATCGACAGCGCCGTCTGCCGGTCGACTCGGTTGTGCGGCGGGCGCATGACCAGGTCGCCGACGGTGCGGCCGGTGATCAGCCAGTGCAGGGCGATCCACGGGTTGTAGGTCGAGACCCGGGTGGCGTCGGTGCCGGCGCCGACGGTCAGACCGCGCTCCAGCATGGCCCGGATCGGAGGGGCGTCTGCTGCTGCGCCGGGGCCGTAGCGGCGTACGAACGCCTCGCCCTGGAAGGACAGGCGGTTCTGCACGGACATGGCGCCGCCGAGGGCGGCGATGCGGTCGAGGCTGTCCGCAGAGACTGTCTCCGCATGGTCGAACAGCCACCGGTTTCCAGCCGGGAAGAGTCCTTCCGCGGCCAACTTTTCGAATATCGCGAGATCGCGTCGGATGGTGTCGTCGTAGGTGGCGTGCAGCCGGAATCCCCAGCCGTTCTCCATGAGCAGACGTACGGCCTTCTCGAATTCTGTCTCATAGCCGGGAGCGAGTTCCGGGCGCGGCTGGGCAAAGTTCTCGAAATCTGCTGCCGCCCAGGTGAGATTCTCTCCCGCACCGTTGAGGCGGAGCCATTCGTCCCCGTCCTCGGGGCGGGCCATTTCGATCCAGCGGGCGAGGTCGTCGATTTCCTGACCAGCGGTCTGCGGGAAAAGATGGTAGGCGATGCGCAGCGAAAGTTGACCGGCCTTGGCCAGTTCGACGACCGTGCTGTAGTTGTCGGGGAAATTCTGGAATCCCCCCGCTGCGTCGATCGCCGACGTGAGCCCGAACCTGTTCAGTTCCCGCAGGAAGTGGCGGGTGGAGGTCTTCTTGTCCTCGCCCTCCAGCACCGGGGCCTTGGCCAGAGTCGAGTAGAGGATCAGAGCGCTCGGGGCGGCCAGCAGCATACCCGTGGGCTCACCGTCCCGGCCCCGTACGATCTGACCGCCCTTCGGATCGGGGGTGTCCCTGGTGTATCCGGCGGCCTTGAGCGCAGCCCGGTTGAGCACCGCCGACTGGTACAGGTGCAGAACGAACACCGGTGTGTCCGGCGCGGCGGCATTCAACTCGGCGACGGTCGGCAGCCGCCGTTCGGCGAACTGCTCGGCCGACCATCCCCCCACCACCCGGACCCACTGGCCCTTCGGCGTGCGGGCCGCCTGTTCACGCAGCATCGCCAGGCCCTGGCGCAGCGTGCGGACGCCGTCCCAACGCAGCTCCAGCACGTAGTTGAGCCCACCCCGGATGACGTGCAGGTGGGAGTCGTTGAGGCCGGGGATCATCCGGCGGCCGAGAGCGTCGACCACCTTCGTGGCCGGGCCGACACGGCCGGCCACGTCCTTGTCGTCGCCGACGACCGTGATGACGCCGTCCCGTATGGCGATTGCCTCGGCCTGCGGGCGCCCCGGGTCTCCGGTGTGGATCTTCGCGTTGCGGACAATGAGGTCCGCTGCGTCGTCGGTGGCGCTGGGAACCAGCCCACCGACCGGCATCGTGGACACCTTTAGACAACCTCCTGCGGCATGAACAGCGTCGATTTCCATATGCATCGACTTCCAACTGCGGCAACAGCGGCGGGCAGAGAGAATCGGGAGAACACGCAATCAATGGGTCTACGCTCAACCGAAATTAATTCCGGGTAGGCCTTCTGTGCGATGCACAACACCAACTCCGGCAACCCGCAACTGCTTGGCCACCAGGCTATTTCGAGCCGATGCATCCGTGTGTCCCGACAGTGCACAGCATTCGTCCCGACAGTGCACTGCGTCCCGTTTCCATGCGTTGCGAGGTCAAATCCGGTGCACTGACGGTCAATCTCCGCCGCCTTCAGGGCTTTAGCGTAGGGATCGACGGCCCCGCAGATCTCCATGTCTGGCCCGGAGGGGCCGGAACATCACATGAAACTCAGGAGATTCACATGTCCGACGTTGTAGAGCCGGTGCAGCCGATGCTGGAGCCGGCGGCCGCTGCTTTCGCCGAAGCGACTGCCAATCCGCCCTATCTGTTCGACCTGCCGCCCGCCGAGGGCCGGAAGGCTGTCGACGAGGTGCAGTCCGGCGAGACCGACAAGCTGCAGATCGACGAGGAATGGATCACCGTCTCGGGCGGTCCGACGGGCAGCGTCCGCGCACGCATCGTGCGTCCCGCCGGCGTGGAAGGGACCCTGCCGGTGATCCTCTACATCCACGGCGCGGGCTGGGTGTTCGGCAACGCCCACACCCACGACCGCCTCATACGCGAACTCGCCGTCGGCGCGAACGCCGCCGTGGTCTTCCCCGAATACGACCTCTCCCCCGAGGCCCGCTACCCGGTCGCCATCGAGCAGAACTACGCGGTCGCGAAGTGGGTCGTCCAGCAGGGCGCGTCCAAGAACCTGGACGGCTCGCGGCTGGCTGTCGCCGGCGACTCCGTCGGTGGCAACATGAGCGCCGCACTGACCCTGATGGCCAAGGAACACGGCGACATCCCGCTCGTGCAGCAGGTGCTGTTCTACCCGGTCACCGACGCGAACTTCGACACCGGCTCCTACCACCAGTTCGCGGAGGGCTACTTCCTGCGCCGCGACGGCATGCAGTGGTTCTGGGACCAGTACACGACCGACGAGGCCGACCGCGCCCAGATCACCGCCTCCCCGCTACGGGCCACCACCGAACAGCTCACCGGCCTGCCGCCGGCCCTGGTCATCACCGGCGAGGCCGACGTGCTGCGCGACGAGGGCGAGGCCTACGCCAACAAGCTGCGCGAAGCCGGCGTCCCCGTCACCGCCGTCCGCTTCCAGGGCATCATCCACGACTTCGTCATGCTCAACGCCCTCCGCGAGACCCACGCCGCTCAGGCCGCCATCACGCTGGCCGCCGACACCCTGCGCACCGCGCTCCACACCGGCTGACACCGCGCTCCACGCCGACCTCCGAAAGCCCCCGACTACAGGGAGAACAACCCGAACATGACCACGAATCCCACCCCCACAGCTGTTCTCGTGCACGGAGCCTTCGCGGACGCCGCCAGTTGGACCGGGGTCATCGCGGAACTGCAGAACCACGGCATCCCCGTGGTCGCGCCACCGAACCCGCTGCGCGGCCTGGCGTCCGACGCCGCGTACATCGCGTCCGTGGCTGCTCAGATCGACGGTCCGGTGGTGCTCGTCGGCCACTCCTACGGCGGTGCGATCATCTCCGTGGCAGGCGCTGCGGAGAACGTCGTCGGGCTCGTCTACATAGCGGCCTACGTGACCGAAGAGGGCGAGAGTCTGGGCGAGTTGCAGGGCCGCTTCCCCCTCTCGCGGCTCGTCAGCAACCTGAAGGAGGCGACGTACCCCGCGGAGGGATCGGAGCCTGCCGTCGAAGTCACCATCAAGGCCGAGGCGTTCCCTGACATTTTCGCCGCCGACGTCCCGGCCGCCGCCACCAAGGTCCTTGCGGTGGCGCAGCGTCCGCTGGCCACCTCGGCATTCACGGAGACGGCCTCGGCCGCCGCGTGGAAGACCAAGCCTTCCTGGGCGCTCGTGGCCGGCGCGGACCAGGCGATCAACCCCGAGGTCGAGCGCTTCGGAGCCAAGCGGGCCGGGGCGACGATCGTCGAGATCGAGGGCGCCTCGCACGCCGTGGCCGTGTCCCGGCCCAAGGACTG
>NZ_JBHVWS010000004.1:236857-348375 GCF_042882185.1 Streptomyces sp. NPDC058239 | reverse complement strand
CCCCCCCCCCCCCCCCCCACCCCCCGGCCCCCCCCCCCCCTCGCTGTCACGGGACCCGGGAGCAGCTATTTCCCGGTCTCGCGCTCGTACGCCTTGAGGACCTCGTCCGTCGGTCCGTCCATCAGCAGCTCGCCCTTTTCCAGCCACAGCACCCGGTCACAGGTGTCCCTGATGGACTTGTTGCTGTGGCTGACCAGGAAGACGGTGCCCGCCTCCTTGCGGAGCTCCCTGATGCGCTTCTCGGAGCGGATCTGGAACTTGCGGTCACCGGTCGCCAGCGCCTCGTCGATCATGAGCACGTCGTGGTTCTTCGCGGCGGCGATGGAGAAACGCAGCCGGGCAGCCATACCGGAGGAGTACGTCCGCATCGGAAGGGTGATGAAGTCGCCCTTCTCATTGATGCCGGAGAAGTCGACGATGCCCTGGTAGCGCTCGCGGATCTCCTCGCGCGACATACCCATCGCGAGACCGCCGAGCACCACGTTGCGCTCGCCGGTCAGATCGCTCATCAGCGCCGCGTTCACGCCGAGCAGCGACGGCTGGCCGTCGGTGTACACCTTGCCGTGCTCGGTCGGCAGCAGACCGGCGATGGCCCGCAGCAGGGTCGACTTGCCGGAGCCGTTGGTCCCGATGAGACCGATGGCCTCGCCGCGGTAGGCGGTGAAGGAGACACCGCGGACGGCGTGCACCTTCCGCACCCCGCGCGACTCGCCCTTGCCGCGGCGCAGTATCCGGCTCAGCGCCGCGGTGGCGCTGCCCCTGCCTCCGCCCGCGCCATTGACCCGGTACACGATGTGCACATCGTCGGCGATGACGGTGGGGACGCGCCCCGAAGTGTTGTCCTCAGCCACGGCCGTACCGTTCCTCTGCCTTCCAGAAGTACACAAAGCCCACGACGCCGACGAGGACCGCCCAGGCGAGCGCCACGACCCAGACGTGCGACGGCAGGTTCTCCGAGCCGTAGCCGTCGATCAGCGCGAAGCGGATCAGGTCCATGTAGATGGCCGCCGGGTTGTACTGGAGCACGTTGGCGATCCAGTCCGGCTTGTCCTTGAGCATCACCGGGATGGAGAACATGACGCCCGACGCGTACATCCAGGTCCGCATGACGAACGGCATCAGCTGGGCGAGGTCGGGGGTCTTGCTGCCGAGCCTGGCCATGATCATCGCCAGTCCGGTGTTGAAGAAGAACTGCATCACCAGCGCCGGAATGATCAGCAGCCAGGAGGGACCCGGATAGCTGCCGAAGGCGACGGCCACGACCGCGAGCACGATCATCGAGAACAGCAGCTGCTGGAGCTGCTGCAGCGAGAACGAGATGGGCAGCGAGGCGCGCGGGAAGTGCAGCGCCCGGACCAGTCCGAGGTTGCCGGAGATGGCCCGTACACCCGCCATCACCGAGCTCTGGGTGAAGGTGAAGACAAAGACGCCTGTCACCAGGAACGGGATGAAGACCTCCTGGGTCATTCCCTTCCTGGTACCCAGGATCAGCCCGAAGATCAGGTAGTAGACCAGGGCGTTGAGCAGGGGTGTGGCCACCTGCCACAGCTGGCCGAGCTTCGCCTGGCTGTACTGGGCGGTCAGCTTCGCCCTGGAGAACGCCATGATGAAGTGGCGGCGGCCCCAGAGCTGCCGGATGTACTCGAAGAGCCCTGGCCGGGCGCCGCTCACCGTCAGGCCGTACTTGGTGGCCATCTCGGCCGAGCTCAGGCCGCCGTCGGCGGATGGTGGGGTGCTCAGTGCGACCGCACCATCATGGGTTGTGTCACTCACCAGATGAAACTCTCGTATTCAGGATGCGCAGCCAGTCGCGGGCGCGGCTCGGAGCGGACAGGTCCCGTGGAGAAAACGTACGACTCATGCTCTCAGAGGAAAGCCTCTCAGATCACGGGAGGTCGGCCGAGTCTGGTCAGCCGCCATACCGTGCGCCACCTCATCGGACGGCGGGTTCCGCACGGCGTGGACCAGCCTTCCCGGAAGCCGCCGAACCATGCCTTGAGAGCCGGGCCGGAGGGCTTGCGCAGCAGGGTCAGCAGCAGCCACACGCCGAGGTAGACGGGGACCAGCGGCGCGGGCAGATTGCGCCGGGCCAGCCAGACCCGGTTGCGGGCCACCATGCGGTGGTACACCGCGTGCCGCGACGGGGCGGTCGTCGGGTGGTTGAGAACCATGTCCGCGCGGTAGTCGATCATCCAGCCGGCGTCCAGTGCCCGCCAGGCGAGATCCGTCTCCTCGTGCGCGTAGAAGAACTGGCCGGGCAGCGGCCCGACCTCGGCGATGACCTTGCTGCGTACGGCGTTGGCGCCACCGAGGAAGGTCGTCACGCGCGAGGAGCGCATCGGATCGGCGGCACGCAGCCGCGGCACGTGGCGGCGCTGGGTGACGCCGGTGTCGGGGTCGGCGATACGGAAGCTGATGATGCCCAGCTCGGGATCTGCCTCGAACGCCTGCCGGCACAGCTCGGCGGTGTCGGTGAGCGGCAGCAGCCCGTCGTCGTCGAGGAAGAGCAGAGCGTCCACATCGGC
The DNA here is from genome assembly GCF_042882185.1 of Streptomyces sp. NPDC058239. Taxonomy (NCBI): domain Bacteria; kingdom Bacillati; phylum Actinomycetota; class Actinomycetes; order Kitasatosporales; family Streptomycetaceae; genus Streptomyces; species Streptomyces sp. NPDC058239. The sequence continues at coordinate 345,850 of NZ_JBHVWS010000004.1, read as the reverse complement.
GCCGGACGTGCCGAAGGCCTCGATCCCGACGTTGCGACCACCCGGGATGCCGAGGTTCTCGGGCAGCTCGACGGTGCGTACACCCGCGGGGACGTCCGGTACGGGGGCGCCGTTGCCGACGACCACCACTTCGATCCGGTCGCCGTCCTGCTTGGCGACCGAATCGAGGAGGGCGCGCAGCTCTTCGGGACGGTTGCCCATCGTGATGATGACCGCGCCGAGCTTCATGGGGGTGCTCACTTCAGCCTGCTCGACGCCAGGATCGAAACGAGGTGCAGGAGGGTCTGGACGATGGCGATGCCGGCCAGGATCGCGATGCCGAGGCGGCTGAAGAACAGATCGCCGTGGACCACATCGAGGATCGCGGCCACCAGAATGAAGAGGCTGGCCTCGATGCCGCCGACGAGGCGGTGGAACTTCAGCGCGGCAGCGGCGCGGCGGGCGAGCGCCAGACCGGAGGAGCGCGGCACGGACGCCTCGTCCTTGACGGCGGGCAGTCCGCTGCGCTGACGGGCGACGTCGACCAGGTCGGTCTCGGCCTTGATCAGGATCGCGCCGAGCGCGGCGAGCGTCCCGAGGAACGCCCACAGCCAGTTGGTCGAGGTGCCGTTCTGGTGGAAGACGTCCGCACCCCGGATGCCGAAGCCGACCAGGAGGGCCGCCTCGCAGAGGTAGTGGCCGATCCGGTCGAGGTAGACACCGGTGATCGAGGTCTGCTTGCGCCAGCGGGCGACCTCCCCGTCGACGCAGTCGAGCAGGAGATAGATCTGGAACAGCACGACCGCCAGGATCGCGCCGGTCAGCCCCGGGATCAGCAGGGCGGCGCCGCCTATGACGCCCACGACCACCATGAGGTAGGTGAGCTGGTTCGGCGTGATCTTCGTGTTCACCAGGTACGGGTCCATGTGCAGCGAGATCTCTCGCATGTACATGCGCCCGGCCCAGTGCTCACCGCTGCGCCGGTCCTTCACTCCGTCCGGGTGAACGACCGGGCGGAGTTCAGCTACTGATGGTCTTGGCATAGTCGGCGTACGCGTCCCTGATCTGGTCGGTGGACAGGTTGAGGTGTTCCAGGATCGTGAAGCGTCCCGGGCGGGTCTGCGGGGCGTAGTCGACGGCCTGGACGAACTCGTCGGCGGTGAAACCGATGTCTTCGGGCAGGACGGGCAGTCCGTGGCGGCGCAGTGTGACCGCCATGAGCAGCGAGTCCTCGCGCGCACCGCGCAGATGCATGGCGAAGCAGGCGCCGAGGCCGACCTGCTCGCCGTGGCTCGCCGCACGCTTGGGGTACAGCAGGTCGAAGGCGTGGTTGATCTCGTGGCAGGCGCCCGAGGCCGGCCGGGAGTCCCCGGCGACCGACATCGAGATGCCGGTCAGCACGAGGCCCTCGGCCAGCACCTTGAGGAAGGCGTCGTCACCGATCCCGCCGGGGTGGCGCAGCACCGCCTCGCCGGCCTGCCGGGCCATGGCCGCGGCGAGTCCGTCGATCTCCTCGCCGTTGACCTCGTGGGCGAGTTCCCAGTCGGCCACGCAGGAGATGTTGGAGACCGCGTCGCCGATGCCGGAGCGCACGAAGCGGGCCGGTGCCTCGCGGACGATGTCGAGGTCGATGACGACGGCGATCGGGGTGGGTACTCCGTAGGAGCCCCGGCCGTTGTCGTTGTCCAGTGTCGCGACCGGCGAGCAGAGACCGTCGTGGGCGAGGTTCGTCGCCACCGCGACCATGGGCAGGCCGACGCGCGCCGCGGCGTACTTCGCCACGTCGACGATCTTGCCGCCGCCGAGGCCGACCACGGCGTCGTACCGGTTGCCCTTGATGTCGTCGGCGAGCTTGACGGCCGAGTCGAGGGTGCCGTCGGTGACCGGGTACCAGTGGGCGCCGGGCAGCGCGGGGGCCAGCCGCTCGCGCAGGGCGCGCCCCGAACCGTCGCTGATCGCGACGGCGAGTTTGCCGGAGGCGGAGATCCGCTGGTCGGCGAGGAGACCGGCCAGATCGTCCAGGGCGCCGCGGCGGATGTCGACGACGACCGGGGACGGGATGAGCCGGGTCAGTACTGGCACGCGATCTCACGGCCCTTCGCGAGGTCGTCGTGGTTGTCGATCTCGACCCACGTCACTTCGCCGATGGGGGCCACGTCGACGGTGAAGCCACGGTTCACGAGCTCCTGGTAGCCGTCCTCGTAGTAGAGGTCGGGGTCGCGCTCGAACGTCGCCTTCAGGGCGTCGGCGAGCTCCGCGGCGGCCTCCGGCTCGATGAGGGTGACACCGATGTACTCACCGGTCGCGGTGGCCGGGTCCATCAGCTTGGTGATGCGTCGCACACCCTTGTCGCCCTCGGTGATGACCTTCATCTCCTCGTCGGCGAGGTGCTTCACCGTGTCGAGGGCGAGGATGATCTTCTGGCCGTTGCCCCGGGCGGCGAGCAGGGTCTTCTCGACAGAGACCGGGTGGACGGTGTCGCCGTTGGCCAGGATGACGCCGCGCGTCAGGACGTCACGGGCGCACCACAGGGAGTAGGCGTTGTTCCACTCCTCGGCCTTGTCGTTGTCGATCAGGGTGAGGGTCACTCCGTACTTCGCCTCGAGCTCGGCCTTGCGGTCGTACACGGCTTCCTTGCGGTAGCCGACGACGACGGCGACCTCGGTGAGGCCGATCTCCGCGAAGTTCGCCAGCGTCATGTCCAGGACCGTCTTCTCGCCGTCGACAGGCACGAGAGCCTTCGGGAGCGTGTCGGTGTAGGGGCGCAGACGCCGTCCTGCACCGGCTGCCAGTACGAGGCCGATCATGCGGGTTCTCCTTCGTCGTGTACGGCGGGTGCTCCGGAGGACACCCAGAAGCGGATGGACTCCACGAGCACCACCAGTGCCACAGCCACCGCGAGAGCGGTGAGTGCCACGGTGAACGCTGAATGCTGAGTGAGTACGGCGGCGAGTACGGCCACCACCAGAGTGCGGCCCTCGTGCCCACCGATCGTGCGTACCAGCCACTGGGGCGGCGCGCCGGTGCCGCCGCGAATGCGGTACACCGTGTCGTAGTGATGGTAGGCGACGGCCGAGACCAGCCCGAAGGCTGCCGGAAGGGCTCCCGGTACATCGCTGCGGGCGGCGAGAACGAGGACGGTGCAGTACTCCGCCGCCCTGAATATCGGGGGTACGAGCCAGTCGAGGGCGCCCTTGAGGGGGCGGGCCACGGCTATGCCCGAGCAGATCGCGTAGAACACCGCGGCGAAGATCATCTGCTTGCTGCCGAACGGCTGCTGCACAGCTGCGGCGATCAGTGCACCGGCGCCGACGAGCGCGATCACAGGTGCGCTCCAGGCGCCCCCGATCCGGGGGCCCCGTACCGCCACGATCTGGGCAATGGGACCGGAGTCGGCCAGGTCGGCGAGTGCCCGGGCGGCGCGGTCGGTGCGCTCCGCCTTGCGGGTCAGCGAGCGCAGCAGGCGGCCCGCGGTGGTGTAGCAGGCCGCAAAGGCGCAGCCGATGAGCAGGGCGTAGAAGACGATCCGGGGCGTGGTCACCGCGGTCAGTACCGCGATCATCGCCCAGCGCTCGCCGATCGGCAGCACTATCATCCGGCGCAGCCAGACCGTCCAGCCGACGCTGTCGAGCCGGTCGGAGAGGGCTGCCGTGGGGCTCGAATTGGCCACCGCGTCATGGTTCGCCTCGTTGAACGAGAAGTCGATGACATGGCGGCAGGCCTGGAGCACCATCGCGCCGAGGGCCAGTGCCCATACGTCGTCACCGCCGCGGGCGGCGCCGAGCGCGAGGCCCGCGTAGTACGCGTACTCCTTGGCCCGGTCGAAGGTGGCGTCCAGCCAGGCACCCATCGTCGAGTACTGCAGCGAGTAGCGGGCAAGCTGCCCGTCGGTGCAGTCCAGGACGAAGGAGAAGAGCAGCAGCAGTCCGGCGGCGATGTAGCCGCCGCGGGTGCCGGTCGCGGCGCTGCCCGCCGCGATCAGCGCGGTGAGCAGGGATGCGGTGGTGACCTGGTTCGGAGTGAGACCGCGGCGGGCGCACCAGCGGGCGATGTAGCGGGAGTACGGGCTGATGAAGAACGTGGTGAAGAAGCCGTCGTGGGCCTTCACGGCGCTGCGCAGCCGTACCGCCTCGTCGTCGACCGCGGCGACGGCGCTCTGCGCGGTGGTGCGCGCGGGCTCGTCGACCGGGACGGCGGCGACCAGCGAGCCGAGCTCGGGGCGCTGCACAGCGGTGCCTTCGGCGTCCATGGTGACGGCGAGGCGGCCCGGCACGGTCCGGTCGGTGACCGTCGCAGTGGCCGCGCCCGGGCCGGTCGGGACGCCCGCCCCGACGGCCGCGGCGGTGGTGCTCAGGGCGCGGACGAGCGCGGGGCGCGCCTCCGGCTGCGCGGTGAGCGCACCGGGCACGGTGGCGGCGGGGAAGCGCGGGTCGGTCAGCCCGAGCCGGAGGGCATGGACATGGCCGACGAAACGGGGGTCGACCAGTGCGACGCGGCGGTCGGCGGGGACGGCCGAGAGCAGCCGTGCGGCCTCGGCCACATCGGCGGCGATCTGTACGTCGAAGCCCAGTGCCCGCAGATCGTCCACGAGCGACGATCCGGGTACCGGTGCACCGGTGAGGATGGCGGTCGACAGACGAACTCACTCCTTGGTGCTGACGGGGTCGGCGCGCGACAGTGCGGCCCACAAGCGGGCCGGCGGCATGTCGGCAGAGGCTATCGGATGAACGGAAGCGGGAGTTCACTGCCCGTTTGTGCTCCGTTCGGGGTGGACCGGCATCATGCGGCGCCGTCCGCGATCATCATCGTCGATCCCCGCCTCAGCTGACAAAACGCGATGGCATACACCTAGGCTGACCCGCATGACATGGCTGATCACAGGCGGAGCGGGATATATCGGTGCACATGTAGTGCGGTCCATGACGGGTGCCGGTGAGCGGGTGGTCGTCCTAGACGACCTTTCGACCGGTGTCGTCGAGCGGCTCCCGGCGGATGTTCCGCTGGTCCGGGGCTCGGCCGCCGACCGTGCGCTGCTCGACCGGGTACTGGCTCGGTACGACGTGACCGGTGTGGTGCATCTCGCAGCGAAGAAGCAGGTCGGCGAGTCCGTCGAGAAGCCGCTGCTGTACTACCGGGAGAACGTGGCCGGGCTGACCGTCCTCCTGGAGGCCGTCGTCGCCGCCGGTGTGCGGCGCTTCCTGTTCTCGTCCTCGGCCGCGGTGTACGGCGTACCGGATGTGGAACTCATCACCGAGGACACTCCTTGTGCTCCGATCAATCCGTACGGTGAGACGAAGCTCGCCGGGGAGTGGCTGGTCCGGGCGACCGGAAGGGCACACTCCCTGTCCACCGGCTGTCTGCGCTACTTCAACGTGGCCGGAGCGGCCGCGCCGGAACTGTCGGACACCGGTGTCTTCAATGTGATTCCGATGTTCTTCGACCGGCTGACCCGCGGCGAGTCCCCCCGGATCTTCGGTGACGACTATCCGACACCCGACGGCACCTGCATCCGCGACTACATCCATGTCGCGGACCTCGCCGACGCGCATCTCGCCATCGCCCGGAGGCTGGCCGAGCAGGACGCCGGGGACCTGACCGTGAACATCGGCCGCGGCGAGGGCGTCTCGGTGCGTGAGCTCGCCGATCTGGTGGGCGAGGTCAGCGGCCGGCCGGAGAAGCCGGAGATCGAGGCGCGCCGCCCCGGCGATGCGGCGAAGGCCGTCGCGTCCGCCGTCCGGATGTCCGAGGAGCTCGGCTGGACGGCCCGGCGCGGGGTACGCGAGATGGTCGAGTCGGCCTGGCAGGGTTGGTGCCTGCACCACCCCGAGGCACGGGGCAACTGAGCCGCCGGCGATCACTCCCACAGCCCTGACCTGCAGCCATTTCCGCAGGTCAGGGCATATGACAACGGTGTTCAGTGCCGTGTTGCCCGATACCCCCCACCCGTAGTTCACTGGCAGTGCTCGGGCGGATCGCGTCCGAGTCCGCGAGACGACCGGGAGGCGTCCCCATGGGGGCAGGGCACGACCACGGGCACACACACGGCGGGCCACCGCCCACCGGCACGGCAGCTGCCGCGTACAAGGGACGGCTGCGGATCGCGCTGTGCATCACGCTCACCGTGATGGTCATGGAGATCGTCGGGGGGCTGCTCTCCGACTCGCTCGCCCTGATCGCCGACGCGGCCCATATGGCGACCGACGCCCTGGGGCTGGGCATGGCGCTGCTGGCGATCCACTTCGCCAATCGGCCGGCCGGGCTCAATCGCACCTTCGGCTTCGCCCGCGCCGAGATCCTCGCCGCCCTGGCCAACTGTCTGCTGCTGCTCGGTGTGGGCGGCTTTCTGCTCTTCGAGGCGATCCAGCGCTTCATCACCCCGGCCGAGACCAGGGGCGGACTGACGATCGTCTTCGCCCTGGTCGGCATGGTCGCCAACATGGTCTCCCTGTCGCTGCTGCTCCGGGGCCAGAAGGACAGCATCAATGTGCGCGGCGCCTATCTGGAGGTGCTCGCGGACACGCTCGGCTCGTTCGCCGTGCTGATCTCGGCAGGAATCATCCTGGCCACGGGCTGGCAGGCCGCCGACCCGATCGCCTCGCTGGTGATCGGCCTGATGATCGTCCCCCGTACGGTGAAACTGCTCAGAGAGACGCTCAATGTGCTGCTTGAGGCGGCGCCCAAGGGCGTCGACATGGCTGAGGTGCGGGCCCACATCACCGCCCTGCCCGGAGTGCTGGACGTCCATGACCTGCATGCCTGGACGATCACGTCGGGGATGCCGGTGCTCTCCGCCCATGTGGTGGTGCGCCAGGACATGCTCGATTCGATCGGTCACGAGAAGCTTCTCCACGAACTGCAGGGCTGCCTCGGTGTCCACTTCGACGTGGAGCACTGCACATTCCAGCTGGAGCCGAGCGGCCATGCCGAGCACGAGGCCAAGCTCTGCCACTGAACTGCCGTTCAGCAGGGCCGTGTAGGGTATTCGGCGGGGTGCGTGGGCCTCCCCGTGTCCGAGAGAGGAGCTGAGGTTGATGACCGTCGCGACGGCGCCTGCCCGGCGCAGCATCCGGTCCCTCTTCATCTCCCTGGTTCTCGGCTAGCGCCCGACTCGCACCGGGTCGACACGTTGGCCGGAGCCCTCACACAAGGGTTTCCCACGTTGACCGACAACGATCACGCCGTCCGTTCCGAGGCGTTCTTCTCCCTGCACCACAACCTGCCCCGACAGAGCCCCGGCTCCGATGCCACCACCCGGCGGCTGCTGGGGCTCACCGGCCCGTTGCCGCACCGTCCGCGCGTGCTCGATCTGGGCTGCGGGCCCGGCCGCGCCGCACTGCTGCTCGCCGCCGAGGCGGGCGCAGAGGTGACCGCCGTCGATCTCCACGAGCCGTTTCTCGACGAATTGCGCGAGGCGGCCGAGGCCCGTGGGCTCGGCGACCGTATCCATACGGTCCGGGCCGACATGGCCGAGCTCTCCGGTCCCGGCTTCCCGGACGGGGCGTTCGATCTCGTCTGGGCCGAGGGGTCCGCGTACATCATCGGTTTCGACACCGCTCTGCGTGACTGGAAGCGGCTGCTCGCCCCGGGCGGCTCCCTCGTCGTCAGCGAGTGCGTCTGGACGACGGACGCGCCGACGGACGAAGCCCGCGCCTTCTGGGAGCAGGAGACCTCGCTGCGCCCCGTGGCGGACAACACCGCGGCAGCCGTGGCGGCCGGCTACCACGTCCTCGGGGTGCGGGTGCAGCCCGACAGCGACTGGGACGAGTACTACGTCCCGCTCGCCGAGCGTGTCGAGGCCGCCGACACGTCGGCTCCAGGTATGGAGTGGGCGCTCGCGGCGAGCCGCGAGGAGCTGGCCATGCGGCGCGACCACGGTACGGAGTACGGCTACGCCTGCTACGCACTGCGCCCCGCCGACCCACGCTGGACGACCCGGCCGGAGACGGCGGCGGACATCGAGGCCGTGCACGCGGTCAACGCCGCCGCGTTCCCGACGCCGGACGAAGCCGCTCTCGTCGACGCGCTGCGCACCGATCCGGCGGCCTGGCTGCCCGGCCTCGGGTACGTCGCGCTGGACGGCCCGGACGGCGACATCGCGGCGTACGCGCTGCTGACCCGGTGCCGGGTCGGGGACGCGCCGGCTCTCGCGCTGGCCCCGGTGGCGACGGCCCCGGACCGTCAGCGGCAGGGTGCCGGGCAGGCCGTGGTGCGGGCCGCGCTCGACGCGGCCCGGCTGCGGGGCGAGCCGCTCGTCCTGGTACTCGGTCATCCCGAGTACTACCCGAGGTTCGGTTTCGTACCGGCGTCCCGGTACGGGATCCGGCCGGGCTTCGACGTCCCGGACGAAGCGATGATGGCTCTGGTGCTCGACGACTCCGTGCCGGTGCCGCAGGGCACGATCCATTACCCGGCGGCTTTCGGCGTCTGACGTGCCGTCCGGCCCCGCCGCACCCCGTGGTGCGGTGGGGCCGGACATGCCAGGACCCGAAGTGCGGACAAGCGGCTTTTGTACGGCAGACTTGAGCGGACTCGACGGGACCGGCGCACGGGGCCGGGACCATAGCGAAGGATGGGTATGCCGACCACACCAGCCACCGCGGCGAACAGCTCGTCGAACGGCACAGCAGAAGCGATCATGCTCGAACTGGTCGATGAGAACGGCACCACCATCGGTACGGCGGAGAAGCTCGCCGCTCACCAGCCGCCCGGTCAACTGCACCGGGCCTTCTCGGTGTTCCTCTTCGACGAGCAGGGCAGGCTGCTGCTGCAGCGCCGCGCGCTCGGCAAGTACCACTCCCCCGGTGTCTGGTCGAACACCTGCTGCGGCCACCCCTACCCGGGCGAGGCGCCCTTCGCCGCCGCCGCCCGGCGTACGTACGAGGAGCTGGGGGTCTCGCCCTCCCTGCTGGCGGAGGCGGGCACGGTCCGCTACAACCACCCCGACCCGGCCTCCGGCCTGGTGGAGCAGGAGTTCAACCATCTCTTCGTGGGAATGGCGCAGGACCAGTTGCACCCGGACCCGGAGGAAGTCGGCGAGACCGCGTTCGTGACAGCCGATGAGCTGACCGAGCAGCATGCCCGGGCGCCGTTCTCGGCCTGGTTCATGACGGTGCTGGATGCCGCACGGCCTGCGATCAGGGAGCTGACCGGACCGTCCGCCGGCTGGTAGCGGGCGGAGGGCACCGGTTGCCGCAGCGAGTGCGGGTGGTCAGAGCTGCGGGCGCAGCGGCAGTGCCGCCCAGATGATCTTTCCGCCGCCTGCGGTGTGTTCCACATCGCAGGCGCCGCCCGCTTCCCGGGTGATCTCCCGGACCAGGAGCAGGCCGCGCCCGCCGGTCTGCGCGTAGTCCGTCTCCAGGGCCGTCGGACGGTAGGGATGGTTGTCCTCGACGGACACTCTGACCCATTCCGCGCCGACGGCCACCTCGACGGCGAGCTCCGGCGAGAGCAGCGCGGCATGCTTCACGGCATTGGTGACCAGCTCGGAGACGATGAGCAGCAGACCCTCGGCGATGTCATCGTCCATCGGCACGCCCTGGCGGCTCAGCAGATCGCGTACGGCGTGCCTGGCCTGCGGTACGGAGACGTCCACGGCCGGGGCGGTGAACCGCCAGACTCCCTCGTACGACACGGGCCGGGCGGGGACACTCCCGCGGCTCTCCATAGTCCGGTACCCGCTCTCGACTCGATGGTGACTGCACGTCGAGTACAGAGTGCGGGGCGTAGTTGGTCCGGACCGTGCTGCTTAACAAAAGTCCACTTCTATCGACATGTTTTGGCCGGAGACGCTCGAAACCATCAACTCCTGGACCGGTTCTGATCCTCTCCGGTGGGCGTGTCCGGTAGCTCTCCGGCCACCTGTTGATCCGAGACCATGGAGACGATACGGCGGCCGCCGACCCCGATCGCGATCAGGCCGAGCCCGTCGAAGAGCAGCGCCAGTGAGAAGAAGAGGCCGAGCACATAGAGGCTGCTGTGCGGCCAGTCGAAGAGCACCAGCAGCCCCAGCAGCAGGCCGAAAGCTCCTTGCAGCAGCGTCCAGCCGAACTGCGGACCACGCACCACGACGCTGCCCACCAGCCGGAACAACCCACCGGTCAGGAAGAGCAGCGCGGCGAACATGGTCAGCGCCTCGGCCGTGCCGTGCGGATGACGGATGACGACGACTCCGGCGGCGATGTTCAGTGCGGCCACCACGACGCCCAGCCAGAAGTAGTTGGTGCCGCGGGACTCGATGGCGTGGAGCAGCCCGACGAGGCCGCCGATCAGCAGAAGCCAGCCGAAGAGGAGCATCGAGGTGAGCGTCGCGACGCCGGTGTAGACGAGGCCGACCAGACCGGCCGTGGCGAGAAGGGCACCGAGCAGCGCCAGCCGGCCGAAACTACGGCTCAGCTTCTTGCCCTCGACTGCGGGATCGGCCACTGGAAGCTCCTCACGGTGCGTGCCTGTCCGACGACCCCTTCTTGATCATAGGTTCGAACGGTACGGATAGCATCCGGCGCATGGACCCTACGGAGCCCCGGCTGGAGCACACCGTCGCGGGCGGTGTCGCCACTGTCGTCATCAGCAACCCCGCCAAACGCAATGCGATGACGGCCGCGATGTGGAGCACGCTGCCCGGTCTCCTGGAGCGGCTGGCCGCCGACCCCGCGGTCCGGGTGCTGGTACTGACGGGCGCCGGGGACACCTTCTGTGCCGGTGCGGACATCGCCTCGCTCCGGGATCCGGCGGTCGATCCGCAGGCGCTCGCCGTGCTGGCCGAGGAGGCGCTGGCCGCCTTCCCCGGGCCGACGCTGGCGGCGGTCCGCGGCTACTGCGTGGGCGGCGGCAGCCAGCTCGCGGCCGCCTGTGATCTGCGGTTCGCCGAGGAGGGTGCGTCGTTCGGCGTGACACCGGCCAAGCTCGGGATCGTGTACGCCGCGTCGTCGACCCGGCGGCTGGTGGCACTGATCGGGCCGGCCGCCGCGAAGCATCTGCTGTTCTCCGGCGAGCTGATCGACACCGCACGGGCGCTGCGGACCGGTCTGGTGGACGAGGTGCTGCCGGCCGGTGAGCTGGACAAGCGGGTCGACTCCTACGCACGGACCCTGGCAGCGCGCTCGCAGCTGACGCAGGCGTCAGCGAAGGAGTTCGCCACCGGGCGCGAGGACCGGGACGCCTACTGGGCGGAGCAGGCGCGGCGCAGCGGCGACACCGCGGAGGGTGTCGCCGCGTTCCTGGAGCGGCGCGCGCCGCGCTTCACCTGGACGACGGGGTCGTGACGCCCCCGCGGCTACTGCTCGAGGATGAAGCGGCTCTTGGCGCGGAACTCCTCGACCAGTGCCGCCGGGGCCTTCGCCGGTGAGCCCGCGTCGTACGGCGGCTGCGGGTCGTACTCGGTCAGCAGCTGTACGGCCATGGCATGCTCGTCGTTCGCGATCCGGCCGAGCAGGGTCAGCCCCATGTCGATGCCGGAGGAGACGCCCGCTGCCGTGACGTACTTGCCGTCGAAGACGACGCGTTCGCCGGTCACGTCCGTGCCGAAGCTCTTCAGAATGTCCAGCGCGAGCCAGTGCGACGTGGCGCGGCGGCCCTTCAGCAGTCCGGCCGCGGCGAGCAGCAGAGAACCGGTGCAGACGGAGGTGGTCCAGGTGCTGGTGGCGTCGGCCGCGCGCAGCCAGCCGAGCAGTGCCTCGTTCTCCATCTGGTCGCTCTGGCCGGGGCCGCCGGGGACGACCACCACATCCGGTGCAGGTACATCGGCGAAGGTCTTGTCGGCGACGAGCGCGAGGCTGCCGTTGTCGTTGCGCACCGGTCCGGTCCGTTCGGCGACGAACACGGTCTCGGCGCCGGGGGTGCGGGCAAGCATTTCGTAGGGGCCCACGGCGTCGAGCGAGGTGAAGCGGTCGAAGAGGACGATGGCGATCTGCATGGGGGTTCCTTTCGTTCGGTCAGTCGATGGCGGGCCGGGTCCGGAAGCGTCGGCGGTATTCGGCGGGTGCCGTGCCGAGGGCCTTGGTGAACGCGCGGCGCATGGCCTCCGGGGTGCCGTAGCCGCAGGCGCGTGAGATGCCGGTTACGCCGTCGGTGGTGTCCTCCAGCAGCCGACGGGCGTGTTCGAGGCGTACCCGGTCGACGTAACGGCCCGGTGTGAGGCCTGTCTCGGCCCGGAAGGCGCGGGCGAAGTGGCGGGGCGAGAGGCGGGCGCGGGCGGCGAGCGCCTCGACGGAGAGATCGTCGCCGGGGTGCTCGGTGATCCAGTGCTGGACCTCGCGCAGCGGTTCGCGCCGGGCGGTCTGGGCGGTGAGCTGGGCACTGAACTGAGCCTGATTCCCGGGTCTGCGCAGAAAGACCACCAGGTGGCGGGCGACGGTGAGCGCGATGTCCCTGCCGTGGTCCTCCTCGACGAGTGCGAGGGCGAGGTCGATACCGGCAGTGACTCCGGCGGAGGTGGCCAGTCTGCCGTCGCGTACGAAGATCGGGTCCGGGTCGACCTCGACGGCCGGGTAGCTGCGGGCGAGGTGCTCGCAGACCGTCCAGTGCGTGGTCACCCGGTGCCCGTCCAGCAGTCCGGCCGCGGCGAGCAGCAGCGCACCGGTGCAGACGGAGACGAGCCGTTCGGCGTGCGGGGCGTGGTCCCGCAACCAGTCGACGAGCGCCGGGTCGGGGGTTCGGGTGCCCTGGCCGCCCGGGACGAGGAGGGTGTGCGGCGGTTCTGCGTCGGCGAGGCCGCCGTCCGGGACGAGGGTCAGGCCGCTGCTGGTACGGACCGGGGCGCCGTCGAGGGAGGCGGTGCGCAGTCCGTACCCGGCTCCGGGGAAGTGGGAGGCCCCGGCGAAGACCTCCACCGGGCCGGTCACATCGAGGCTCTGGACGCCGTCGAAGAGGACGACGAGTACGGATCGCTGCGTCATGACTGCCATCCTGGGCATCCAGGAGCATGGCCGCAATGACGAAAATCCCATGTTTTCTGCCATGCCGGGCTCACAGGATTGGGCGTCGCCCCGGGGTTACGGAACGTACTGACCAGTCGGTAACGTTCTCGTCATGAGTACTCTGCCGCCGCGCGCCGGACGCCGCTGCCACAACGCCATCAACCCGTTGCACTCGACGGTCTACTTCTCCCCCGACCTCGGCAAGGAGCTCGGAGAGCTCGGCATCGACGACTCGAACGCCGCCTACTTCGCCGCGCGCGGGGCGGCGCTGGGCGCCGTCGGCCCCGGCACGGTCACCGCGGCCTTCTACAACTTCAACCACGACCTCGTCGCCCGGCACCTGCCCGCCGTCTGGTCCGTCGCCTCGCCGCAGGCGGTCCTGGACGCCCGGCTTCGCGCCGCCGACTCCACGCTGCGCCGACTGCTGGGCGAGGAGATCATCGCCTCCCCCGAACTGGCCGAGGCGGCCGAACTGGCGCTCCGCGCCGCCGAGGCGTGCACCCGACACGCCCGGCCGCTCTACGCCGCCCATGCCGATCTTCCGGTGCCCGAGCAGCCGCATCTGGCGTACTGGCACGCGGGGACGCTGCTGCGCGAACACCGCGGCGACGGCCATCTCGCAGCTCTCCTCGCGGCCGGTCTCGACCCGGTGGAGGCCCTGGTCAGCCACACGGCGACCGGCAAGGGAATGTCCCCGCGCTGGGTCCTCGCCACCCGCGGCTGGCGCCGCAGCGACTGGGAGGAGGCGTCCGAGCGGCTGCGCGGACGTGGACTCCTGGACGGCGAGGGCGAGTTGACGCAGGCGGGTATCGCACTGCGGGCAGATCTGGAGGACGCCACGGACCGGATGGACCAGGCCCCGTACGAGCATCTGGGCGAGGAGGGTGTGGCGCGGCTGACCGAGCTGGCGCGCGGATTCCTGCTCACGGCGGCCTCGGCGGGCGCATTCCCGGCCGATCTGATCGGCAAGGGCTGAGCCGCCGACCGGCGGACAAGTGGGGTGGTCGGGCGACACGGCGCCCGGCCACCCGGCACAATGCAGGCGAAGGGGCCCCGCCCCGGTAAGCACAGCCAGTACGAGAAGGCGAGTCGGTAGAACCGTGACGACGTCCATCGAAGGCAGGATCGCCGAGGAGCTCGGCGTACGCGAGCGGCAGGTGAAGGCGGCCGTCGAGCTGCTCGACGGCGGGTCGACCGTGCCGTTCATCGCGCGCTACCGCAAGGAAGCGACCGAGATGCTCGACGATGCGCAGCTGCGCACGCTCGAGGAGCGGCTGCGGTATCTGCGGGAGCTGGAGGACCGTCGTACGGCGATCCTCGACTCGGTACGCGAACAGGGCAAGCTGGACCAGGCGCTGGAGGCGCAGATCCGGGCCGCCGACACCAAGGCGCGCCTTGAGGACATCTATCTGCCGTTCAAGCCCAAGCGGCGCACGAAGGCGCAGATCGCCAGGGAGGCGGGGCTCGAACCGCTCGCCGACGGCCTGCTCGGCGACCCGTCGGTGGAACCGCTCGCCGCCGCAGCCGCCTTCGTCGACGCCGACAAGGGCGTCGCGGACGGTGCGGCCGCGCTGGAGGGGGCCCGCGCCATCCTCACCGAGCGGTTCTCGGAGGACGCCGATCTGATCGGTGAGCTGCGTGAGCGCATGTGGTCGCGCGGGCGGCTGGCCGCCAAGGTGCGGGACGGCAAGGAGGAGGCGGGGGCGAAGTTCGCCGACTACTTCGACTTCGCGGAGCCGTTCACCGCGCTGCCCTCGCACCGGGTGCTCGCGATGCTGCGGGGCGAGAAGGAGGACGTGCTCGACCTGGTCATGGAGCCGGAGGAGCCCTCCGGGACGCCCGGCCCTTCGACGTACGAGAACATGGTCGCCCGGCGCTTCGGGGTCGGCGACCGCGGCCGCCCCGGCGACAAGTGGCTCGGCGACACCGTGCGCTGGGCCTGGCGGACCCGGATCCTGGTGCACCTCGGTATCGATCTGCGACTGCGGCTGCGTACGGCGGCGGAGGATGAGGCGGTACGCGTCTTCGCGTCGAACCTGCGCGATCTGCTGCTTGCCGCGCCGGCCGGGACTCGGGCCACACTGGGGCTCGACCCCGGTTTCCGCACGGGTGTGAAGGTCGCCGTCGTCGACGCGACCGGCAAGGTCGTCGCGACGGATGTCATCCACCCGCACGTCCCGGCGAACAAGTGGGACCAGTCGCTGGCCAAGCTGGAGCAGCTGGCGAAGGCCCACTCCGTCGACCTGATCGCGATCGGCAACGGTACGGCGTCCCGCGAGACCGACAAGCTCGCCGGTGAACTCATCGACAAGCACCCCGAGTTGAAGCTCACCAAGGTGATGGTGTCGGAGGCGGGCGCCTCGGTGTACTCGGCCTCGGCCTTCGCCTCGCAGGAGCTCCCCGACATGGACGTGTCATTGCGCGGCGCCGTCTCGATCGCGCGGCGGCTGCAGGACCCCCTCGCAGAGCTGGTGAAGATCGACCCGAAGTCGATCGGTGTCGGCCAGTACCAGCACGACCTGTCCGAGGTGAAGCTGTCGCGCTCGCTGGACGCGGTCGTCGAGGACTGTGTGAACGGTGTCGGTGTCGACGTCAACACCGCGTCGGCGCCGCTGCTTTCACGGGTCTCGGGGATCGGCTCGGGGCTCGCCGAGAACATTGTCGCGCACCGTGATGCGAACGGGCCGTTCCGGTCACGCAAGGCGCTCAAGGATGTGGCGCGGCTGGGCCCGAAGGCGTACGAGCAGTGCGCGGGCTTCCTGCGCATCCGGGGCGACGATCCGCTGGACGCGTCGAGCGTGCACCCGGAGGCGTACCCGGTGGTGCGGGCGATGGTGAAGCGGACAAGCAGTGACGTCGCCTCACTGATCGGCAACACGAGTGTGCTGCGGTCACTGCGGGCCGACGACTTCGTGGACGAGAAGTTCGGTCTGCCGACCGTCACCGACATCCTGAAGGAGCTGGAGAAGCCGGGGCGTGACCCGCGTCCCGCGTTCAGGACGGCCACCTTCAAGGAGGGCGTCGAGAAGATCGGTGATCTGGCGTCCGGGATGGTGCTGGAGGGCGTCGTGACCAATGTCGCGGCGTTCGGTGCGTTCGTGGACATCGGTGTGCATCAGGACGGCCTGGTACATGTGTCGGCGATGTCGCGCACCTTCGTTAAGGACCCGCGGGATGTCGTGAAGCCGGGCGACATCGTGAAGGTCAAGGTCATGGATGTCGACATTCCGCGGAAGCGGATCTCGCTGACGCTGCGGCTGGACGACGAGGCGTCGGCGGGGGGCGCGTCCCAGGGCGGCGGACCCAGGCGGGAGCGGGGCGAGCGAGGCGGCCAGGCCGGTGGCCAGGGTGGCCGGCCGCCGCGCCAGCGGCAGGGGCAGGGCGGTCAGGACCGTGACCGGCGCGGTGGCGGTGGTGGCGGCGGCTCTGCCCGTCCGGCGCCGGCGCCGGTGAACAGCGCGATGGCGGATGCGTTGCGGCGGGCCGGGCTGACGGATCCGAAGCAGGGCGGTAAGAGGGGCTGACGTCGGGGTTGGGGGTGGGGTGCGGTCCGCTGCGCGAGGCCGCCCCCTCCCTGCCCGAAACCGGGGCTCCGCCCCGGACCCCGCTCCTCAGACGCCGGACGGGCCGAAATTGCCCGAGGAGCCCCTCACAGCTCCTTCACCTTGCCGTCCACCACCTCGACGCGCCGCGTCGTCCGTACCGCTTCCAGCATTCGGCGGTCGTGCGTGACCAGCAGCAGCGTCCCCGTGTACGACTCCAGCGCCGATTCCAGCTGCTCGATCGCGGGCAGGTCGAGGTGGTTCGTCGGCTCGTCGAGGACGAGGAGGTTGACGCCCCTGCCCTGGAGCAGGGCGAGCGCCGCCCTCGTGCGTTCGCCCGGTGAGAGTGTCGTCGCGGGACGCATCACATGGTCCGCGCGCAGGCCGAACTTGGCGAGCAACGTACGGACTTCGGCCGGTTCGGTGTCGGGGACGGCCGCGCAGAACGCCTCCAGGAGCGACTCCGAGCCGTGGAACAGCTTGCGCGCCTGGTCGACCTCTCCGACCACCACTCCCGAGCCGAGCGTCGCGTGCCCGGCATCCAGCGGGAGGCGGCCCAGAAGTGCGGCGAGGAGGGTGGACTTGCCCGCTCCGTTGGCACCGGTGATGGCGACCCGGTCCGCCCAGTCGATCTGCAGGGATGCCGGGCCGAAGCCGAAGTCGCCGCGTACGACCTGCGCTTCGCGGAGAGTTGCGACGACCGAGCCGGAGCGGGGTGCGGCGGCGATCTCCATCCGCAGTTCCCATTCCTTGCGCGGCTCGTCGACGACATCGAGCCGTTCGATCATGCGCTGCGTCTGCCTGGCCTTCGCGGCCTGCTTCTCGCTCGATTCGCTGCGGAACTTGCGGCCCATCTTGTCGCTGTCGGTGGCCTTGCGGCGAGCGTTCTTGACGCCCTTGTCCATCCAGCCGCGCTGCATCTGCGCGCGGCCTTCGAGGGCGGAGCGCTTGTCGGCGTACTCCTCGAACTCCTCACGGGCATGCCTGCGAGCCCGCTCGCGCTCCTCCAGATAGGCCGCGTATCCGCCGCCGTACAGATTGATCTGCTGCTGGGCCAGGTCCAGTTCGAGGACCTTGGTGACCGTACGCATCAGGAATTCGCGGTCGTGGCTGATGACGACCGTGCCTGCGCGCAGCCCGGAGACGTAGCGCTCCAGCCGCTCCAGGCCGTCCAGGTCGAGGTCGTTGGTGGGCTCGTCGAGCAGGAAGATGTCGTAGCGGGAGAGCAGGAGGGAAGCCAGGCCCGCGCGGGCTGCCTGCCCCCCGGAGAGTGCGGTCATCGGCAGGTCGAGGCCGACGGTCAGTCCGAGGTCGGCGGCGACCTCCTCGGCACGCTCGTCCAGGTCCGCCCCGCCGAGAGCCAGCCAGCGTTCCAGGGTCTCGGAGTACGCGTCGTCCGCGCCCGGCGCCCCGTCGACGAGGGCCTGCGTCGCCTCGTCCATCGCGGTCTGGGCATCGGCGACGCCGGTGCGGCGGGCCAAAAACTCCCGCACGGTCTCCTGCGGACGCCGCTCCGGCTCCTGCGGAAGGTGGCCGACGGTGGCGGTGGGCGGGGAGAGCCGCAGCTCGCCCTCCTCCGGCCGGTCGAGTCCGGCGAGCAGCCGGAGCAGGGACGATTTACCGGCGCCGTTGACACCGACGAGACCGATCACATCACCGGGCGCGACGACGAGGTCGAGCCCGGCGAAGAGTGTGCGGTCGCCGTGTCCGGCAGCGAGGTCTTTGGCGACGAGAGTGGCAGTCATCAGGGTGTCGATCCTAATCGCGGCCGGAGAGGGCGGAGCAGCCCGGCCGGTCACGATTCGCAGAGCAGGTGCGGCGCGGGTGCGGATGGTGGGGGCGTGGAGGCCGGACCGCCGAGCTGCCGGCCGGGCGGCGGGCGTCGTCAGCCGTCCTGCGGGCTCGGCGGGCCGGCGGGGCCCTGTTCCGGGCCCCGGTCCTCGTGCAGCCCGGTGGTGATCCGGCTGCCGCCCGGGCCGATCCGGATCTCGAAGTCGCCGGCATACTTCGCATGCCCTTCGATGACCGCTGATTCGACGGCTTCCACGCCGAACTCACGTCGTACGATCAGCGGGTCCTGACGCAGGTCACGCATCAGAGCCACGCACATACCGATCATCACGAAGGTGAACGGCGCGGCCACCAGGATTGTCAGGTTCTGGAGTCCGGCGAGCGCATCGCCCCTGCCGTTGCCGATGAGCAGCATGATCGCCGCCACCGCCCCGGTGACCACACCCCAGAAGACGACGATCCACTTGGCCGGTTCGAGGATGCCCTTCTGGGAGAGCGTGCCCATCACGATGGATGCGGCGTCCGCGCCCGAGACGAAGAAGATGCCGACCAGGATCATGACCAGCAGACTCATCGCCGTTGCGATCGGGAACTGCTGGAGCACTCCGAAGAGCTGGGCCTCCTGGGTGACGGCGGTGCCGAGCTTGCCGGCCTCCTGCAGATTGATCGCCGTACCGCCGAAGACCGCGAACCAGACCAGGCTGACGGCACTGGGCACCAGGATGACTCCGCCGATGAACTGGCGGATGGTGCGGCCACGGCTGATGCGGGCGATGAACATGCCCACGAAGGGCGTCCAGGAGATCCACCAGGCCCAGTAGAAGACGGTCCAGTTGCCGAGCCACTCGGCCACCTCGCCCTTGCCGGTCGCCTCGGTACGCCCGGCGAGCTGGGCCAGATTGCCGAAGTAGGCGGCGATCGAAGTGGGCAGCAGGTCGAGCACGATGATGGTGGGACCCGCGATGAAGACGAAGACGGCGAGGGTCAGGGCGAGCACCATATTGGTGTTGGAGAGCCACTGGATGCCCTTCTCCACGCCGGAGATCGCCGAGGCCACGAAGGCGACAGTCAGCGCCCCGATGATCAGCACGAGGAGTCCGGTGCCGGTCTTCTCCCTCCAGTGCAGCTCATGGAAGCCGCTGCCGATCTGGAGGGCGCCGAGACCCAGTGATGCGGCGGAGCCGAAGAGGGTGGCGAAGATGGCGAGGATGTCGATCAGCCGGCCGAGACCGCCATGGGCGTGCCGGGAACCGATCAGCGGCTCGAAGACGGCGCTGATCGTCTGCCTCCTGCGGCGCCGGAAGGTGCTGTACGCGATGGCCAGGCCGACCACTGCGTAGATCGCCCAGGGGTGGAGCGTCCAGTGGAACAGGGTGGTGGCCATTGCCGTCTGCATCGCCTCGGCGGCGTCGGCGGGGCGGGTGCCGGGCGGCGGGCTGGTGAAGTGGGCGAGCGGCTCGCTGACTCCGTAGAACATCAGGCCGATGCCCATACCGGCGCTGAACATCATGGCGACCCAGGACACGGTGTGGAATTCGGGCTCCTCCCCTTCCTGTCCGAGTGCGATCTTCCCGTAGCGGCTGATGGCGAGCCACAGGGCGAAGACCACGAAGCCGGACGCGGCGAGCATGAAGGCCCAACCACCATTGTGGATCAGAGCGTTGAGCATGGAGCTGGAGACGTCCTCCAGCGAGTCGGTGGCGGTGGCTCCCCAGACCACGAAGGCGAGCGTGAGGACGGCGGTGACCGAGAACACCACCCGGTCGGTCGTGGGGTGCCGGTCCCGGTTCGGGTCACCGGGGAGGTCCGCCGTCACCGGCAGATCGCCCCGGCCACCCGTTCTCTGTTCGTCCTGCGACACGAATGGCACCTTTCACGGAAGCTGTGATTTCGCTCTCCGTAGGCAGTACCACACGCGGCGCTCATCTCATGGGATCAACAAGCGGTATCGGCTTGACCGCTTGCGAGGTGATATGTCGCCCGCTCGTCCAGGAGGAGGGGGACCAGATTCCGGGCCGACTGCCGCAGCGGTACGTACGCTCCGTCACCGTCGGGCCGGGAGACGACACCGTGCAGGGCGAGTTCGTCCTTGATGTCGTCGAACTGGGCCTTGGTGAGCCGGTATCCGCACGGCGGGTCCTGGAGGACCTGACCGGCTTGGGGTGACTCGTTGTCGGCACCGCCGAGATAGATGGGACCGCGGTCCCTGAGCCCCGCGGCGCGGGATGCGGCAGTGGCGGCCTCGATCCGGCCGCGCCGCTCGTCGGTGAAGGCGAACAGGCCGTCCAGCGCGGCGAGTTGCGATTTCACGCGGCGTCGGCTGTTGAGTGCCGGGTCGGCCTTCTCGGCATCGGTGAGCGCGTCGACGCGGGATTCTATGAGCAGGCCGACGGCGTGCTTGATACCGGAGGTGTTGCGCAGGATGCGTTCCTGTCCGTCGCCTGCGGTCTGTTTGATCGGGTCGCCGGTGACCGGGTCGGTCCAGATGCCGTAGAGGCCGCTGCTGTAGCCGGCCTCCTTGGCCGTAGGGCGTACATACCCTTCGGCGAGGGTCTGCGATTCACCGTGCACCCGGTCGGAGGCGTTGAGGTTGCGGGGCCACAGGACGAAGAGGTCCTTGTCGTAGTACGGCGGGGTGGCCCCGTACTCGTGCAGGTCGTAGATCACATCGGGCTTCCGGTCGCGGATGACCGCCGCCATGGCACGGGCCTCGGCGGTCTGCAGCGCGATGTGGTCGCGATTGATGTCGACGCCGTCAAAGTTGCCGCGGGTGTTCGCGGCGCGCCCGTCGGGGTTGGCGGTGGGCACGACGAGGACATTGGTACGGGAGAGGAAGGCGCGGGTCGACCGGTCCTGGGCGTAGGCCAGGTCGCGAATGGTCGTCAGACACGCTTCGCGGCCGGATGGTTCGTTGCCGTGCTGACTGCAGATCAGCAGCATCGTGTCGGCGGTGGGCCGATGGTTGCCGATGCGGACAAGCTGGAGCGGGCGGCCCTGCTTCGTCGTGCCGATCCGGTCGACGGAGACCCTGTCGCTGCCCCGGTCGACGGCTGTCAGGAAGGACTGTTCCTCCGGCTGACCGGTCCAGCGGGCCCCGTTGCTGATTTCGAAGCCGGTACGGGGCTGGGTGTGCGCGGCCTCGGCGGGCACGGCGACCAGGGGTACGGCCAGGACGGCGGCCGCGGCCGCCAGGACCAGGTTGCGGCGGACGGTCCGGCGGGCGGACGGGATACGGGGTGTCATGAGCGGCTGCCTCCCGGGATGCGATGGGCAGGACGCGGCGGCGCCACGCCCTCGGAGTGGACTGCGCGGGGGGTGGCTGTCGCGGGTGCGGAACCCGCGGTGGCACGTACGAAGGCTCCGGCGCCGCCGACGAACGGCAGCTTCGCGGACGTACGGGCCAGGTCGAGGGTGAGGGTGGGCCTGGAGTCCGGCGGGCCGATGAGGTCCCGGTCGGTGCCGGCGAGGATCAGTGCGAGGCGGTGTCCGGCCGGGACGACATGGTCGGTGGCCGCCAGGTCGACGGGGATCGTGCGGGCCCTGCCCGGGATCAGGGGACGGCCGTGTCCGGCGGAGGCGTTGGTGCCGAGGTCTGCCCAGCCGCGGCTGATGACGGTCCGGTCGACCGCGACAGTGTCGGCCATCGGTTCACGGTCGGTGCCGTTGTCGTAGCCGAGAAGGTGGTGGTCGAACCAGCGGTGCAGTGTGTCGGCCCACTCGGCGCGCCGGCAGTCGAACGGGTCGACGTGTCCGGTCTGCGAGAGCCGGATCTTGCGCTCCACGCCCTGGTCCGCGAGGGCGTCCCACCACTGGCCCAGGTGCTTGGTGCGGACGTCGAGGTCCTGCATGCCGTGTACGGCGAAGAGGCCGGCCCGCACTTTGCGGGCGTCCTTCACGTAGTCGCACTCGCTCCAAAGCTTCGTCAGGTCGCCGGTGCGAGGCGCCTCGTCGACGAACTGCTGCTGGACGGCGGCGCAGCGCCCGCGCGCCTCGGGGCTCTCCACATGGCCGGAGAGCCGGTCGGGGCCGCTGTTGTGGAGAGGGGCGCCCAAGCGGGTGCCCCGCGCACATATCGGCATGGGCGGAAGGTACCCCGGTCAACTCCTGGGCAACAGGGGGCGATCAGCGGTGAACATTACGTGCCCATGACGTATCGCTGCCGTGTGCCATGTCGGCCGAATGGCGATTGTGTGACAGCTGTGGCCATGGACACGACTGATGCGGCAGTCGCTGAATAGTGTCGACGTGACGGTTCGAAAGATCATTCGCCCCGACGACTTGGAGCATTCGTGCACCGCAGATTCATCGTCCCGAGCGCACTCGCGGCCTCCCTGCTGCTGGCGATCCCGGCCTCGGCCGCCGACGGCACCGCGGGCGCCCCGGGCATCGGCGACCCCTATTACCCGGCCAGTGGCAATGGCGGCTACGACGTTTCCCACTACGACCTGCGGCTGAAGTACCAGCCCGCGACCGACCTGCTGGAGGGCACGGCGACGATCCTCGCCACGACCACCCAGGAACTCTCCCGTTTCGACCTCGACTTCGGTCTGGACGTCTCCGAGGTGCGGGTGAACGGCAAGAAGGCCGGTTACGCCAGGAGCGGCGACCAGGAACTGGAGATCACCCCGGCCGCAGCCCTGGCGAAGGACAAGGCCGTCACGGTGGTCGTGCGGTACGCCGGGAAGCCGTCGGAGCTGAAGATCAACGGCTGGACCTCCTGGGCCCGCACCCCGGACGGCGCGGTGGCAGCGCAGGAGCCGGACTCGGCCGTGTGGTGGTTCCCCAGCAATGACCACCCGCTGGACAAGGCCACGTACGACATCTCGGTGTCCGTGCCCGACGGCACCCAGGCGATCAGCAACGGCGTGCTCCAGTCGCAGAGTTCGAAGCTCGGGTGGACCCGCTTCAACTGGCGTGCCGGCAAGCCGCAGGCGACGTATCTGACGACGCTGGCGATCGGCAGGTTCGACATCACCACGGACACCACGTCGGACGGGCTGCCGGTCGTCAACGCGTACAGCAAGGACCTCGGCGCCAACGGCGGTGCGGCCCGCGCCAGCATCGAGCGGACCACCGAGGTCGCCGAGTGGCTGACGGAGGTCTTCGGACCGTATCCCTTCGATGCGCTCGGCGGTTACTCCCCCAATGTGAAGAGCGGGTTCGCGCTGGAGACACAGACCAGGCCCTTCTACAGCCCGAAGCAGTTCGCGAACGGTGCGAACGTCTCGGTCGTCGTGCATGAGCTGGCGCACCAGTGGTACGGCGACAGCGTGTCCGTCAAGGGCTGGAAGGACATCTGGATCAACGAGGGCTTTGCCCGCTACAGCCAGTGGCTGTGGTCGGAGAAGGAGGGCGAGGGCACCGCGCAGGAGCTGGCGGACTACACCTACGCCCAGCATCCGGCGGACGACACCTTCTGGACGGTGAAGCCGGGCGACCCGGGCCCCGACAACCAGTTCGACGCTGCCGTCTACGACCGGGGCGCGCTGGCGATCCAGGCGCTGCGCAACAAGGTGGGCGACGAGACGTTCTTCGAGCTGCTGAAGGGCTGGCCGGCCGAGCATGCCTACGGGAACGCGAGCGTGGGGGACTTTGTGACGTTCGCGGAACGGGTCTCGGGCCGGCCGCTCGCCGGCCTCTTCGACACCTGGCTGTTCCAGCCGACGCGGCCTCAGGCCCCGGCAGCGGCCGCGGCGCGGGCTCTGCGCGCAACCACGCAGCCCGTGCAACCCGCATCATGGAAGCAGATCGCGGCCACGAACACGATTCACGACCACCGCTGACGGTCCGCGGATCGGCTCCGGGCACCGTCGCCCCGCTCTCCTGGGCGAGGCGACGGTGCCCGGCGGACGGCCGGGGCGGACGGTTAGGCTGATGGCGTCGGTGCTGTCCGGCCGGCCCCGGCCGTATCCGGCCCGACCCCGTGCGTACGAGGAGCGTCCCTTGCCCGGTCCGACCCCCGGTTCCCCTCGCGATGTCCGCCCCACGCTGGAAGCCGTGGCAGCCCTCGCCGGAGTCTCACGGGCGACGGCCTCCCGGGTGGTGAACGGCGGGGCGGGAGTGCGGCAGCCGCTTGTGGAACAGGTACGCAAGGCGGTCGACGAGCTCGGCTACGTTCCGAACCACGCCGCGCGGACCCTGGTCACCCGGCGCAACGGCGCGGTCGCCGTGATCATCGACGAGCCGGAGTTCCGGATCTTCTCCGACCCGTTCTTCTCCCAGCAGATCCGCGGCATCAGCCGTGAACTGAACGTATACGACTCCCAGTTGGTACTGCTCCTGGTGGAAGGCAGCGGGGACTTCGACCGGGTCGCCCGCTATCTGGCCGGCGGCCATGTGGACGGCGCGCTGGCGTTCTCGCTGCACATGGACGACGAGCTCCCTTCAATCATCCGCCGGTTCCGGGTGCCCACGGTCTACGGCGGCCGCCCCGGCCGGCCGGGTGCTGCGTCCGAACTGGCCGTACCCTACGTCGACTGCGACAACCGGGGCGGCGCGGCCGAGGCCGTACGCCATCTTGTCTCCCTCGGGCGCCGGCGGATCGCACACATCGCCGGACCGCGCGACCAGACATCGGCACTCGACCGGATCGACGGCTACCGCGATGTGCTGCCCGAAGGCGATCCGGCACTGCTCGCGGAAGGCGACTTCACCGTCGAGGGCGGCGCACGGGCGATGGCGCAACTCCTTGAGCGCCACCCCGATCTGGACGCGGTCTTCGCTGCCAACGACCTGATGGCGTCGGGCGCCCTGCGGGTGCTGCGCGAACGCGGTCGCAGGGTGCCGGAGGATGTGGCCCTGGTCGGCTTCGACGACATGGTGTCGATAGCCGAGGCCGCCGAGCCACCACTGACGACGGTCCGTCAGGACATCGAGGGAATGGGCAGGTTGATGGTGCGGATGCTGATGCGGCGGCTGAACGGCGAGGGTGAGGGTGACGAGCTCGAACCGGTGATCACACCGACCCAGCTGGTGCACCGGGCTTCCGCCTGAGCCTTCCGTCGCCCCGGACGGCCCCGCGATGCGCCGCCCGCGCCCTGCGCGCGTACGGCAGATAGCGCAGCCGCTCGGGCAGCATGGGCACGACGCGCCGCACCACCCCGCAGAACCGCCGCAGCTTCCGCTCCTGTGCATCCGTCCACTCGAGCCCGATCGCCGCCCGTGCGTCCGGCGGCATCAGCCCGATGGTCACGAAGCGGCGGAACCGGGCCAGCGGCGGGAGCAGCACCGGCCACAGCGCCTTCAGCAGCAGCCGGACCGGCAGCGGCCCACGGTCCGGCGGCGGTACGGGGCGGTCGGTGGCGATCAGGTCCTCGACGACGACGGTCAGCTCGATCTCGTCGGCGAGCACCTTTCGGAAGTACGGCCAGAACTCCTCGATCGTCTTTGGCATGTCCCGGTCGTGAATGCCGAGAATCCTGCCCACCTGGAGCCACTCCCGGTACAGGGCCCGTTCCTGCGCGCCGGTGAGCGGCCGGACGAGATAGCGCGCGGCGTGCTGGTAGACGGGGAAGCCCGTGGCGTGCACCCACGCATAGTTCGCGGGGGACAGCGCATGGTAACGGCGCCCCCGGGTGTCGGTGCCCTGGATGGTGCGGTGCAGCTTGCGGAGCCTGCGGCCTTCCTCGGCGGCCGCCTCGCCCCCGTACACCCATAGCTGGAGCGATCGCAGCGACCTCTCGCCACGCCCCCAGGGGTCCGTGCGGAAGACGGAGTGTTCGTCGACGCCCGCACCGACCGCCGGGTGGGCGACCTGGAGAGTGAGGGCGGCAGGGAGCATCAGGAGGGCGCGGATGTCGCCGGAGAGGCTCCAGAGCACACCGCCGGGCGGCGGCGGGGCGGGGGTGTCGCCTCTGGCTGCTTCGGTGTTCATGCGTCGCTCCCGGCGGTCGGCGGGGCGTGCGGCTCGGTGCCCGACCCTTGTGTGATCCAGTATGCGATCGCTTCCGAGCCGGTGCGCACGGGCCCCCGGGATGCCTTCTTCGGCGCTTGCGCGTCGACGGTGTTGACGCGACCGATGAAACAAGTCGATAGTCTTTGTATCTTTGACTCCTTGAATGCGATGAACCGTCAGATCTCCTTGCATCCAAGCGAGTTGATCAAAAGAGGAGATGAAAGAGGCAGGGCTCGCACGAAATCGGCACACGGACAGGAGGGCGCACCATGGGCCGCTACAGCCGTCTGCGCGAGATCCGCCGAATGGATCCCGCGCGCGATTACGCCGAGATCCTCCGGCTGATCTCGCAGTACGAGTTCCCCTGGGACTACCGGCAGGGCGTGAGCGTCGCGTTCCTCCGCGACTACGGGGTCCCCCGGATCTCCGTGCTCCTCGACCGCACTCAGGAGTTCGAGCGGTCCGGGCAGAAGCGCTACGACGACACGGTGCTGTTCGGGTACGAGATGGCCGCGGACGGCTTCGACTCGGAGCGCGGCCGGGCCGCGGCGCGTCATCTCAATCGGATCCACGGCAAGTACCGCATCCCGAACGAGGACTTCCTCTATGTCCTCGCGACGACGGTCGTGGGCCCGAAACGCTGGATCGACCGGTTCGGCTGGCGCCCGCTGTGCGCTCAGGAGGCCCAGGCGCTGGCGGAGGTCGGCCGGAAGATGGCGGCGATGATGGGCATCGAGGGGGCTCCGGAGTCGTACGAGGGCTTCGAGCGGCTCCTCGACTCGTACGAGGAGCGGATGTTCGCGTACGCCCCGGCCAACCGACGGGTTGCGAACGCCACGTTCCGGATCATGGCCGGCTGGTATCCGCGGCCACTGCGCCCTCTCGTGGCGCGGTTCTCGCTCGCCGTGCTGGACGAGACGCTGCTCGTGGCGCTGGGCTTCCGTCCGCAACCGCACTGGGCGCGGTCGTCGGCCGCGGGAGCTCTGCGGCTGCGTGCGCGTTGCGTACGGTGGCTGCCGGCCCGGCCGCACTGGCTGCCCTCGCGCCCGCAGCCCCGTTCGTACCCCTTCGGCTGGCGGCTCGACGACCTCGGCCCGCACTGGGCGCGCAGCCGCCCTCTGGAGCCCCTGCCCGACGAGACGGGTCCTTTCCCCGCCGCAGGCGGTTCCAGGACGATTCTTCCGGATCATCCGAGGGCCCGGCCGACGACGGACGCGTGAAGCCGCCGAAACCCGCTCGGCGGTCGTCCCGGGGGCGGCGCTGGTACTGCGCGTGGAGACCGCGGTGGATCAGCCGGGCCGCGCCGTTCAGTCGTTCTCCTGCGCCATGCGCGTCGGGACACGCAGGGACAAGGCGCAACATGATCAGCCGGTTCCAGCTGTGATCCGGACGAAACGGCCTAGCCCGCGGCAAGCAGCGGCACCAGATATCGGCGTGCGAACGCCCGCACCTGCGCGTCGTCGTCGAGCTCGAAACAGCTGACGGGGTTGAGGAGGAAGGAGACCGTGATCCGCACCATCAGCTCGGCAACCGGTGTCGGATCGCTCACCGGCCGGCCTTCCGCACGCCGGGCATGGCGCAGCCGGTCGGCCAGGTACTCACGGATGGCGAGGAAGGCCGGCCCGCTCTCCAGGGTCAGAAAGGGAAGCATGGTCTCGGGCTCCAGCCTCAACAACCCGCCGATGAGCGGATGTTCACGAATGTGCCCGAGGACGGCGGCGAAACCCTCGACGAGCCGGTCCTCCGTCGTGGGCAGTGCGGCGACCGCATCATCCACTTCCACGACGAAACGCCGGTACTCACGCAACAGACAGGCCGAGACCAGGCTGTCCTTGTTACCGATCCGCCGGTACACGGTGACCCGCGACACCCTGGCGCGTTTGGCGACGTCATCGACGGTCGAACGGCGCAGCCCGAAGGTCATGAACTGCTCACGCGCGGCGTCGAGGATCTGCTCGCTCAGCGCGTCCGACGGCGGTGTCTCGCTGAGCGCCCGGGCCAGCAGCGTCTCGCTCGTTCTCCGTGCCGCCATGGGCCCTCCCCGTTCCGCCGCTTCCACCCACCATAGAAGCCGATACACAGTGACCTGCCCCGTTTCTCTGTAACTCTCCCCGCTCCAAGGCTCTTCCCCCGCAAGGCTGCCCAGGCTTTCCCGCAGGGGGCTGCGCTCGGCAGGGGGCGCCCGGCGCGAACGAGGACACATGGACACCGGCTGCGCGCCGGGTGTCCCGCGGGGTCGTCCCGCACGGTTCAGGTCCCGGGTCGGCTCGCGGCCCGCCACGCAGCAGCGAACCGGCGGACCGTCGCGAACCTCTGTTCCGGATCGGTGTGGGTGGCCCGCACCAGGACCTCCGGTCGAGCCGGGCTGCCTCGCCAGGCGGATTCCCAGTCGCCGGCATCCAGCAGCAGCCGCGCGGCCGAGGACGAAGACGGAGGTCCGTGTATCGATCAGGGCCCCGCGCCGGAACTCCTCCGGTGTCATGAACCGCCGCGAGCCCGGCAGTCGTTCATCGTCCAGGACGAAGGGATCCGGTCGGTACTCGCCGCGGTCGATCGGATGCAGGGCGACTGAGTCGATGTCGTACAGAATGGCGCCGTCATAGAAGTCGACCGCTACGTACCTGCGTCCTCCACGCGAGATGTGCGCTCAGGATCAATGCGGCAGTGCACTAGTCGAAGTCGTACACCGTCACCGCTATGTCTCTGCTCAGCAGCCGCTTCTCTATCAGTGGCTCGATCCGGGACCACTTGCCGCCCGCCAGCCCGCAGCCGATCCGCGGCATATGGACCGAAGCCCCCAGCTCGACGGCCCGGTCGGCCACGGCCTCCAATGCCGTGTCGATCGCCTCGTAGCGCACGGGTACCCCTTTGCTGCCCGTGCGCATCCCCCGCTGGCCCACCATGTTCGCCACCCAGAGGTATGGACTCACCTGGACGAACTGGGTCGCACCCAGGGCGAAGTCGTTGCCCGCGCGCTCCCGGTGCCAGTGGCGGTAGGCCCTCTCCGGTTCGGGCCAGCGGCGCGAGATGGCCACGACGAAGCCCTTGCCCCAGCCGCCCAGGTCGTTGCATACATGCGCGATCAGCTTGACGCCCTTGCCCTGTGGGGCGGTGGCGTCCCCCCGTACGTATGTGATCTCCGACATGACACCAGCCTAGGAGCCACCACTGACAATGCGCCCCGAGCCCGGTCACGTGCGCTGTACCCGGTGGCGAGTACGGCGGTCCTGAGCCGTACCTGCTGCCAGGTGAGGGTCGTCCGATCCGTTCCGTCGCCGCCCGCCCGCCCGCCAGGAGAGCGCCGGCCGGTCGCCGTGGTCCTCGGCGTTGTGCAGGAGCAGAGCGGGCAGGGTGAGTTGCCCGGGTTCCGCGGGGAGTCGCAGGATCGTGGTCACCGCCGCCTCCTGCCACCATCGGCCGGAGCCTGCGGGTCCGTACCGGAGTGGGACTGCGCCGGAATGCTGCCGGACACTTTCACAACAGTGGTGAGACAGCAATACTGTTGAACCAGATTGGTGCAGACGCAGCAGTTCGCCGCTGGGTCGGAACACGAGGAGCAGACATGGCGACCGGGACCGAGGACCCGACGCTCACCGTCGACGAGCTGGCGGCGCGCGCCGGTGTCACCGTACGCACCGTGCGTTTCTACAGCACTCGGGGTCTGCTGCCGCCTCCGGTGATCGGGCCGCGTCGCGTCGGGCACTACGGGCATGAGCATCTGTCCCGGCTCGCGCTCATCGAGGAGCTCCAGCACCAGGGCATGACGCTGGCCGCGATCGAACGCTATCTGGAGCAGCTGCCGCCGGATCTGAGCGCACACGATCTGGCGATCCACCGGGCGCTGGTGGCGTCCTGGGCGCCGGATTCGGCGGAGGATGCGACGCGGGCGGAGCTGGAGCGGCGTGCGGGGCGGGCGCTGACCGAACAGGACATAGCGCGGTTGGCCGCCATGGGGGTGCTGGAGCGTGCGGAGCCGGCCGATGGCACCTACCGGGTGGACCCGGGGCTGCTGCGGCTCGGGGTCGAGCTGCTCGGTGTGCCGATCGCGCACGAGACGATTCTGGCCGCGCGCACGGTCCTGCTGGAGCACTCCCGGTCCGCAGCGCAGGAGCTGACCCGGCTGTTCCGGGACGAGGTGTGGAATCCGTACCGGGAGCGGGAGTCGGACCCGGAGCATGTGGCGGCGATGAAGTCGCTGTCGGCCGATATGCAGCCGATGGTGCTGCAGGCGCTGGTGACCGCGTTCCAGCGGTCGCTGAAGGAGGAGCTGCGGGCCGCGTTCACGGCTCAGTGAACGCGGCCCGCGGTGTCGGGCGTCAGTCGTGGAAGGTTTCGCCCTTCTCCGCCTTCTCCACGAGCAGCGCGGGCGGCAGGAAGCGGTCGCCGTACCGCTCCGCGAGCTCCCGGGCGCGTGCCACGAAGCCGGGCAGGCCGCCCTCGTAACCGTTGATGTACTGGAGCACGCCGCCGGTCCACGGCGGGAAGCCGATGCCCATGATGGAGCCGATGTTGGCGTCGGCGACGGAGATGAGGACGTTCTCCTCCAGGCAGCGGACGCTGTCCAGTGCCTCGGAGAACAGCATCCGCTCCTTCATGTCGATGAAGGGGATGCCGGTGTCGGGCCTCGTGAAGTGCTCACGCAGGCCGGGCCACAGGCGGGTGCGCCTGCCGGCCTCGTCGTACTCGTAGAAGCCCGCGCCGCCGCTGCGTCCCGGGCGGTCGAACTCGTCGACCATCCGGTCGATGACCGCGTCCGCCGGGTGTCCGGCCCAGGTGCCACCGGCCTCCTCGACGGCCCGCCTGGTCTCGTTGCGGATCTTGCGGGGCAGGGTGAGGGTCAGCTCGTCCATCAGGGAGAGCACCTTGGCCGGGTAGCCGGACTGTGCCGCGGCCTGCTCGACCGATGCGGGCTCGACGCCCTCGCCGACCATGGCGACGCCCTCGTTGATGAACTGGCCGATGACGCGCGAGGTGAAGAAACCCCGGGAGTCGTTGACGACGATCGGCGTCTTCTTGATCCGGCGGACCAGGTCGAAGGCGCGGGCCAGGGCCTCGTCGCCGGTCTGCTCGCCCTTGATGATCTCGACCAGCGGCATCTTGTCCACGGGCGAGAAGAAGTGCAGCCCGATGAAGTCGGCGGGGCGCGAGACGCCCTCGGCGAGGACGGTGATGGGCAGGGTCGAGGTGTTGGAGCAGAGCAGGGCGTCCGGCTCGATGATGTCCTGGATCTCCTGGAACACCTTGTGCTTGAGCGCGGTGTCCTCGAAGACCGCCTCGATGACGGCGTCGCAGCCCGCCAGATCGGCCGGGTCGCCGGTCGGGGTGATGCGGGCCAGCAGCTCGTCGCGCTCGGCCTCGGTGGTACGGCCCCGGGAGAGCGCCTTGTCGAGGAGCTTCTCGCTGTACGCCTTGCCCTTGGCGGCGGCCTGTGCGGAGATGTCCTTGAGGACGACGTCGATGCCCGCGCGGGCGCAGGAGTACGCGATGCCCGCGCCCATCATCCCGGCGCCGAGGACGGCTACCTTGCGGACCTGGCGCTCCTCGATGCCCTTGGGACGGCTCGCCCCGGAGTTGACGGCCTGGAGGTCGAAGAAGAACGCCTGGATCATGTTCTTCGAGACCTGGCCGGTGACCAGCTCGGTGAAGTAGCGGGCCTCGATGGTCAGCGCGGTCTCGAAGTCGACCTGCGAGCCCTCGACGGCGGCGGCCAGGATGTTGCGGGGTGCGGGCATCGGGGCGCCCGCGATCTGCTTCTTCAGGTTGGCCGGGAAGGCGGGCAGATTCGCGGCGAACTTCGGGTTGGACGGGGTGCCGCCGGGGATCTTGTAACCCTTGACGTCCCAGGGCTGCTGGGATTCGGGGTGGGCGTCGATGAAGGCCCGGGCCTTGTCGAGCATCTCCTCACGGGTGGCGGCGACCTCGTGGACCAGTCCGTTCTCCAGGGCGCGCTGCGGGGTGTACTGGGTGCCCTGGAGGAGGACCTTCAGCAGCGCGTCGGCGATGCCCATGAGGCGTACGGTGCGGGTGACGCCGCCACCCGCGGGCAGCAGGCCGAGGGTGACCTCGGGCAGGCCGATCCGGGAGCCGGGTGCGTCGAGGGCGACGCGGTGGTGCGAGGCGAGCGCGATCTCGTAACCGCCGCCGAGCGCCGCGCCGTTGATGGCGGCGACGACCGGGATGCCGAGGGTCTCGATGCGGCGCAGCGAGTTCTTGATGGCGGTGCCGGTATCGAAGGCCTGCTGGGCATTCTCGGGACCGACCTCGATCATGTCCTTGAGGTCGCCGCCCGCGAAGAAGGTCTTCTTGGCGGAGGTGTAGATGATGCCGCGGATGGAGTCCTTCTCGGCCTCGGCACGGTCGGCGATGGCCGCGATGGAGTCCTTGAAGGCCTGGTTCATCGTGTTGGCGGACTGGTTCGGGTCGTCGAGTACGAGGGTGACGACGCCGGTCTCGTCCTGTTCCCAGCGGATGGTCGTGCTCTCGGTCATTGCTCTTCTTCTCCGTAAGCAGGGGTGGCCGGGGACGGTCAGAGACGCTCGATGACGGTGGCGATGCCCATGCCGCCGCCGACGCAGAGGGTGGCGAGGCCGTATCGCTTCTCGCGCCGTTCCAGTTCGTCGATGAGGGTGCCGAGGATCATCGCACCGGTGGCGCCGAGCGGGTGGCCGAGCGCGATCGCGCCGCCGTTGACGTTGATCCTGTCGAGGGAGAGCCCCATGTCCCTGGCGAAGCGCAGCACGACGCCGGCGAACGCCTCGTTGATCTCGACGAGGTCGATGTCGTCGATGGTCAGCCCGGCCTTGGCGAGGGCCTTGCGGGTGGCGGGCGCGGGGCCCGTCAGCATGATGGTGGGCTCGGAGCCGGAGACGGCGGCGGAGACGATCCGGGCGCGCGGTGTGAGTCCGTACCGCTCACCGATCTCCTTGTTGCCGATCGCGACGAGCGCGGCGCCGTCGACGATGCCGGAGGAGTTGCCCGCGTGGTGGACGTGGTCGATCTTCTCGACCCAGTGGTACTTCTGCAGCGCGACCGCGTCGAAGCCGCCCATCTCACCGATCGCGGCGAAGGACGGCTTGAGCGCGGCGAGCGAGTCGGCGGTGGTGCCCGGCCGCATGTGCTCGTCGTGGTCGAGGACGGTGAGACCGTTGCGGTCCTTGACGGGGACTACGGAGCGCGCGAAGCGGCCGTCCTTCCACGCTTCGGCGGCGCGCTCCTGGGAGAGCGCGGCGAACTCGTCGACGTCACGGCGGGAGAAGCCCTCGATGGTGGCGATGAGGTCGGCGCCGACGCCCTGCGGGGCGAAGCCGGTGTCGAAGCTGGTCATCGGGTCCATCGCCCAGGCACCGCCGTCGGAGCCCATCGGGACGCGGGACATCGACTCGACGCCGCCCGCGAGGATCAGGTCCTCCCAGCCCGAACGGACCTTGGCGGCGGCCAGGTTGACGGCCTCCAGGCCCGAGGCGCAGAAGCGGTTCTCCTGGACGCCCGCGACGGAGTCCGGAAGACCGGCCGCGATGGCGGCGATCCGTGCGATGTCGGAGCCCTGGTCGCCGAGCGGGCTGACCACGCCGAGGACGATGTCGTCGATGGCTGCCGGGTCCAGGCCGGGGAAGCGGCTGCGGATTTCGTGAATGAGGCCGACGACGAGGTCGATCGGCTTGGTGCCGTGCAGGGCGCCATTGGCCTTGCCGCGGCCGCGCGGGGTGCGGATCGCGTCGTAGACAAACGCTTCGGTACTCAAGACAGCAGCCTTTCGAGGGTGGTTGTGCGTCAGGGGTCAGGCGAGCAGCGAGCGGCCGATGATCTCCTTCATGATCTCGGTCGTGCCGCCGTAGATGGTCTGGATACGGCCGTCGGTGAACGCCCTCGCGACCGGAAATTCCGTCATGTAGCCGTAACCGCCGTGGAGTTGGAGGCAGCGGTCGGCGACGCGCTTCTGCAGCTCGGTGGCCCACCACTTGGCCATCGAGGCGTGTACGGCGTCGAGCCCACCGTCGGAGTGTTCGACGATGCACCGGTCGATGAAGGTGCGGGTGACGGTGCACTCGGTGGCCATCTCGGCGATCTCGAACCGGATGTGCTGGAGCTTGGAGAGCGGCCGTCCGAAGGCCTCGCGCTCCTTGACGTACTGCGTGGTGATCTCCAGCAGATGTTCGGCGGCGGCGATTCCGGCGACCGCTATGCCGATGCGCTCCTGCGCCAGGTTGGTCATCAGATGGATGAAGGCGCCGTCCCGCTCACCGAGCAGATTCTCCTTGGGGACACGGACGTCGTTGAAGAACAGCTCGGCGGTGTCCTGGGACTTCTGGCCGATCTTGTCGAGGTTGCGGCCCCGCTCGAAGCCCTCCGCGCCGCGTTCGACGACGATCAGCGAGAGCCCCTTCGCACCGCCCTGAGGTGTTGTCTTCGCCACGACGACCACCAGGTCGGCGAGGATGCCGTTGGAGATGAACGTCTTGGAGCCGTTGAGCAGCCAGTGGTCGCCCTTGTCCTCGGCGGTGGTGCGGATGCCCTGGAGGTCGGAGCCCGCGCCGGGTTCGGTCATGGCGATGGCGGTGATGATCTCGCCGCTGCAGAAGCCGGGCAGCCAGCGCCGCTTCTGCTCGTCGGTGCCGAGGCCGGTGAGGTAGGGGCCGATGATGTCGTTGTGCAGCCCGAGTGCGAGTCCGGGGGCACCGGCCCGGGTGAACTCCTCGGCGAGTACGGCGCTGTAGCGGTAGTCGGTGTTGCCGCCGCCCCCGTACTCCTCGGGTACGGCGAGGCCGAGCAGTCCCTGCCGGCCGGCCGCGATCCAGGCCTCGCGCGAGACGATGCCGTCCTTCTCCCACTGTTCGTAGTGCGGGAGGACCTCCTTGGTGAGGAAGGTGCGGACGGTCTCGCGGAACGCGTCGTGCTCTTCGGTGAAGATCTGCCGCTGCACTGCGAGCCTCCTACAGCCAGTTCTTCACGGTGGAGATCAGCCGGGCCGGTTCGGGGCCGACGGGGGTGACGTTGAGCATCGTCACGCCGGCTTCACGGAAGGCCTCGATCCGGTCGCGTACGTAACCCTCGGGACCGCAGAGCGACATGAGCTCGCAGAATTCGTCCGGGACGGCGGCCTCGGCCTCCTTCTTCTTCCCGGAGAGGTAGAGCTCCTGGATGAGTGCGGCTTCCTTCTCGTATCCGTAGGCGACGGCGAGGTCGTTGTAGAAGTTCTTGCCCCTGGCGCCCATTCCGCCGACGTACAGCGCGATCTGCGGGCGTGCCAGATCCCGGAGCGCGGCGGCGTCGTCACCGATGGCGAGGAGTCCGCCCGCGACGGTCTGGAGGGGGCCTCGTGCCGGGTCGCGCCTCGCCGCGCCTTCGGCGAGCGCCGTGCCCCACACCTGCCGGGCCTTCTCCGGGATGTAGAGCGTCGGCAGCCAGCCGTCGGCGATCTCGGCGGTCAGCCGGACATTGGCGGGGCCCAGGGAGGCGATGTAGAGCGGGATCTCCTCGCGCACCGGCCGGGTGAGGATCTTCAGCGGCTTGCCGAGACGGCCGCCCTTCTCCTTCGGCAGCGGCATGTCGGTGATGCCGTGGTGGTCGATGACCTCGCGGCGCCAGATCCGGCGGCAGAGTTCGACGGTCTCGCGGGTCCGGCCGAGCGGCTTGTCGTACGCCTTGCCGTGCCATCCCTCCACGACCTGCGGCCCGGACGCGCCGAGCCCGAGCAGCGCCCGGCCGCCGGAGATCGCGTCGAGTCCCGCACCGGTCTGGGCGATGAGGGCGGGGGTGCGGGAGTAGACGTTGAGGATGGCCGCACCGATCTTCATGCGTTCGGTACGGGCGGCCAGATAGCCCATGATCGTGGGCGAGTCGAAGCCGTACGCCTCCGCGACCCAGACGGCGTCGAGTCCGGCGGGCTCCAGCGCGGCGACCTGGTCACAGGCTTCGCGCGGGTCGCCCGCGTAGTTCAGCGGCAGGGAGAGTTCCATCAGTCGGTGGTGTCCTTCCGGGTCCTCGTGATGCTGGGTACGTCCCAGTCGGCTGCGACGGCCTCGGTGTCCGTGCCGGGCCGCGCGGGTCCGCTGCGCACGGATGCGGGGGTGGCGGAGAAGCGGGGCGCGGGGGCGGGCTGGGTGAGTCCGCCGTGCTCGACGAAGGTGGAGCGGGCGGCGATGTGCGGATGGTGGGGCGCCTCACGGAGCGAGAGGACGGGGGCGACGCAGGCGTCCGTGCCCTCGAACACCTCGGTCCACTCCGCGCGCGTACGGGTCCTGAACCGGTCGGCGACGAGCGTGCGCAACTCCTCCCAGCGGGCGATGTCCGCCCGGTCCGGGGCCTCGTCCTCGATACCGAGGAGCTTGCTGAACTCGTCGTAGAACCGCTGCTCCAGTGGGCCCACCGCCATGTACTGGCCGTCGGCGGTCTCGTACGAACCGTAGAACGGGCAGCCGCCGTCCAGGAGGTTGGAGCCGCGCCGGTCCTGCCAGCCGCCGGCCGCCAGCATGCCGTGGATCATCGTGGCGAGATGGGCGGCGCCGTCGACGATCGCCGCGTCCACGACCTGGCCCCGGCCGCCGGGGGTGCGGGCGTGCTGGAGGGCGGCAAGGACGCCGACGACGAGATAGAGCGAGCCGCCCGCGTAGTCGCCGACCAGATTGGCCGGGACGGTGGGCGGCTCACCGGGCTTGCCGATCATGGAGAGGGTGCCGGTGAGGGCGATGTAGGCGATGTCGTGCCCGGCTCGTTCGGCGAGCGGCCCGTCCTGGCCCCAGCCGGTCATCCGTCCGTAGACGAGCTGCGGATTACGGGCCAGCGCGGCGGCCGGCCCGACACCGAGGCGTTCGGCGACGCCCGGCCGGTAGCCCTCGATCAGGATGTCGGCGCGCTCGACCAGATCGAGCACCTTGTCGGCCCCGTCCTCGGCCTTGAGGTCGACGAGCACGGAGCGTTTGTTGCGGTTGGTGAGGTCGTACGCGGGGTCGATGCCGAGCCCCGGGCCGCCGGGCCGGTCGACCCTGACGACATCGGCGCCGAGGTCGGCGAGAAGCATCGCGGCGAACGGGCCGGGACCGATGCCTGCCAGCTCGACCACGCGCACGCCTGCCAGCGGGCCGTGCTCTGTCGTTGCCATCAAACCCCCAGCGGTGTGACACAACTGATGTAACAGCGATGATGCTAAGAACGCACCGCGCTCCGCACAACCCTTTGGGCCGAGCAAGCGCTTAGTTCTTTCCCCTGGATCCTCCCCCACGATCGCCGCCCGGCCGCACACCGCCACGAACCCCTCCGCTAACCTCTGCCTGCTACATCGGCGCCGGCCCCTGCGGAGGCACTTGTGAACAGGCAGAACGGGGCACAACGCCCCTATGACGTAGTCCTCTTCGGTGCCACCGGCTTCGTGGGTGCCCTCACCGCCGAATATCTCGCCGCCCACGCACCCGCCTGCTGCCACTGGGCCGTGGCCGGACGCAATCGGGCCAAACTGGAGCAACTACGCGAACGCCTCACCGCGATCGACCCGCGCTGCGCGGATCTCCCGCTGCTGCACGCCGACGCCGACGACGAGCACTCGCTGCGCGAACTCGCCGAATCCGCCCATGTGGTGGCCACGACGGTCGGCCCCTATGTCTGGTACGGCGAGCAGCTGGTCGCGGCCTGCGCCGAGGCCGGGACGGACTATGCGGACCTCACCGGCGAGGCGGAGTTCGTGGACCGGATGTATCTGGAGCATGACGCGCGGGCCCGCGAGACCGGAGCCCGGCTCGTGCACGCCTGCGGTTTCGACTCGGTACCGCATGACCTCGGGGCGTACTTCACCGTCCAGCAGCTGCCGCAGGGCGTGCCGCTGACGATCGACGGATTCGTCCGCAGCAACGCCGTCTTCTCCGGCGGTACGTTCGCCTCCGCGCTCACCGCGATGGGCCGCGGCCCTCACATGCTGCGCGCCGCGCAGGAACGCCGGCTCCATGAACCCCGTCTGGTGGCCCGCCGCGCCCGCGCCCGGCTCGGCGCCCCGCACTTCAGTACGGAGACCGGTGCCTGGGCGCTGCCGCTGCCGACGCTGGACCCGCAGGTCATCGAGCGTTC
Organism: Streptomyces sp. NPDC058239; assembly: GCF_042882185.1. Taxonomy (NCBI): domain Bacteria; kingdom Bacillati; phylum Actinomycetota; class Actinomycetes; order Kitasatosporales; family Streptomycetaceae; genus Streptomyces; species Streptomyces sp. NPDC058239. The sequence continues at coordinate 307,676 of NZ_JBHVWS010000004.1, read as the reverse complement.
GGCGCGGGTCCTCGCCCGGTACGGCCCCGACTTCCGCTACCGCCACTTCGCCTCCGTGAAGCATCTGCCCGTGGCACTGGGCGGCACCGCCGCGATCGGCGCCCTCCTCGGTGCCGCGCAGGTACCGGCGGCGCGGTCCTGGCTGATGGACCGGTACGAGCCGGGCGAGGGCCCGGACGCGGAGCGCAGGCGGCGCAGCTGGTTCACCGTGCGCTTCGTCGGCCAAGGCGGCGGGCACCGGGTCTTCACCGAGGTGTCGGGCGGCGACCCCGGCTACGACGAAACGGCGAAGATGCTCGCCGAGTCCGCGCTCTGCCTCGCCCTGGACGAGCTTCCGTCGACATCGGGGCAGGTCACCACGGCCGTCGCGATGGGTGACGCACTGCTGGGGCGGCTGCGCGCGGCCGGGCTGCGTTTCCGGGTCGCGGCGGCTCGCTGAGCGGACCGGCGCCCGGCCGGGGTGGGTGCGGTCGGCGTTGCCGGTGTCCGGCCGCGTCGACGCCGACTACGGACCGGCCACGGCGGGGGCGGTGAAGAAGTTCCAGGCATCCCGGGACCTGCCCGTGACAGGCATCGGTGACGAGGACACCTGGCGCGCGCTGCTCAACGCCCAGGGCCCGGACCGGCACAAGCCGCCGCGGCGGGGTGGCGGTGCGCCCTCTCGGGTCAGAGTGCCCAGGACACCAGCGTGCAGATCATCGAGACGGCCCAGACCGCTCCCGCGAGCATGCCGAGAGTCATCCCCACCGCGACCCGGCGCTGAGCGAGATAGACGGTTCCTGGTCGCGTGGACGTTCGATGTTCGGTCATGTGCACCAGTCTGCCCGTCATGATCGATCGACGTCATCCGTACACATACTCAGGCGGTCGCTTCCCGCAGGGCCTGACGGCACAGCGCGTCGGCCCTGCGGGTGGTCTGCGGCTGACGGAAGTCGCGGGCCAGCAGCAGGGTGTGGGCGCAGGCGTTGTCCAGGCCGGTCCGGTGCCCGACGGAGACGAAGACCGGCTTGATCCCGTCCTGGGTGCGCAGCGCCCGACCCACCTCCTCCTCGCCGTCGAGCAGCGGCGACCAGTCGCCCCGGCGGGGGCCCGGCTGCTCGTACGAGAAGGTGAACGGGTTCTTGGCGACGCCGATCACCGGGAGTCCGGTGAGTACCCCGAGGTGACTGGCGAGTCCGAAGCGGCGCGGGTGCGCCATGCCGTAGCCGTCACAGACCACGAGTCCGGGGTCGGTCTGCAGGGATTCCAGCGCGGCCAGCACGGTCGGGATCTCCCGGAAGGCGAGGAGTCCGGGGATGTACGGGAAGGTGACCCGGCCGACGGCGGTGGCCTCGGCGACCACGTCGAGCGTCGCCTCGTCGAGGACGACCGCTGCCGCCACGACGACATCGCGCTCGTCGTCGTAGGCGACGTCGACCCCCGTGACCCGGCCGGTGCCGGGCGGTGGGCCGGGTTCGTCGAGCACCACCCGGGGGCGCAGGGCGTCCTGTACGGCTCGGGCTTCGGCCTCGTCGGCGGGCATCGGGAGTGTTGTCATAGTGCTGTCAAGTTTAGGCAGTGGGCACGACGGGCGGCGGGCCGGGCGGGACTTCGCGGACACGGCCCGGGGCCGACGCGTCCTCGTCAGCGGCAGTCCTCCGGGCCCCGATCCGCCGGGCGCCCCTAGAACCCCGCGCGCGCCACTCGTCCGCTCTCGCCCGCGGCCCAGCAGCCGCCGTCCGGTGTGCAGTCGACCGTGTCGTACGACCCCGTGTCGACCGTGCGCCAGGTTCGGCCGCCGTCCACGGTGAGGTCCGTGCCGGTCGGGCCGACCGCCAGCGCACCCGACCTGCTGTGCGGGAGCCAGGCGACGCCCGAGCGGTAGGCGGCCGGCGGGGTGGCGGACTGCTGCCAGCTGCGGCCGGCATTGCCCGTCACCGCCGCGGCGTTCGGCGACGGCAGGCCGGCCCGGTAGTCGCCGCCGACCGCGATGCCGTGGTGGCGGTCGCGGAAGGCCAGGCCGAAGACGCCGCGTGCCGGGTCGCCGGCCGGGATCGTGGATTCGGTCGCGGTCCAGGTCAGCCCTCGGTCGGCGGAGTGCAGCACCCGTGCGGTGGCGGCGCCCCCGGTCGCCAGCCAGACGTCCTCGGGACCCGATGCGACCAGGCACTGACCGCTGGCGGCGAACCCCGCCTCACCGGCCTGGGCATCCGGCATGCCCGCGCTGGGCAGTACCCGCCAGCTCCGGCCGCCGTCAGCGGTCGACAGGATGCGGTACTTCCCGTCGACGGGATCGCTCATCGCAAGTCCGTGCCGGCTGTCGAAGAAGGTGAGGCAGTCGTAGAAGGCGCGGGTATCGGTGTTACGGAACGACTCCGTCCAGGTCGCTCCTCCGTCGTCCGTACGGAACACCCTGGAGGCCTCGCCCTCCCCGATGGCCAGTGCGACCGCGCGCCGGGCGTCGAATGCCTCCATGTCACGGAACTCCAGCGCCTCCTGAGCCGCACCGGGCGGTGACACATCGCGCCAGTGACGGCCGCCGTCCGAGGTGCGCAGGACTGTGCCCTTCGAACCCGCGACCCAGGCGGTGCGACGGCTGACGGCGGCGAGGCCGCGGAAGCGGGCGTCGGTCCCTGTCCCGGTGAGTGTCCAGGCCGGCCGTTCACCGGGCCGGTGCCGCTCCCCCGGTGCAGCCGCGGCTGCCGGTGTGGCCAGTGCCGCGGTCAGCGCCGCCGCACAGAGCCCCCATGACATCAGTCGTCTCGTCTTCCCCTTGGCCCTCATGGCGCTGGAAGCTAGCCCACGAGCTGCGCTCCGTCCAGGGTGCACCGGCGGCAAGTGGGCACTCGATCGGTCCGGCGGCGTGCGGTGATACAGCTCACGCCACCTTCCGATGCACGGATGAGGGACTTCCGTCGTCTCCATCAGTGCCGGGAACCGTTCATCTGGCCGAGAAAGGGAGCAGGTCTTGTCCACCGTTATCGAGCAGTCCGTGCAGGCCCGCATGGTCGCATCCGCACCGCGGATGGAGACCCTTCCCGCCACCCTGCAGTACGACCGGAGGGATCCGTTCGCCGTACGCATGGCGTTCCCCGCGACGGCGACCCTGGAGGGCACCGATGTCTCCTGGGAGTTCTCCCGCGAGTTGCTCGCGGCGGGAGTGGACTCAGCCGCCGGTGTCGGGGACGTGCGCATCAGGCCGTTCGGATATGACCGCACCGTCCTGGAGTTCCATGCCACCGAGGGAATCGCGATGGTGCACGTCCGCACGGCGGAGCTCCGCCGCTTTCTCGAGCGGGCGCAGGAACTGGTGCCGGCCGGCGACGAACACCGGTACCTGGATCTCGACCGGAGCCTGACCGATCTGCTCGGCGGGGCATGCTGACCGCGCCGTCGGGCGGGAGGCGATTTCGTACGGCGCCGGTGGCGCTGTTGCCCGGCAGGGAATCGGGTGACATCTCGGCCGAGTGGGGACGCGCGGGAGTGTGAGCGGTGGGGGACGAGGTCGGTGCGGGGGTCACCGGTGGAGTAAGGCCCAGGCCTTGCAGCCGCCGAGCGAGGTCGGTGCGGGGGTCAGCCCCCAGTCCCCGCCGTGCGAATCGACCGCGGCTGCCAGCAGCCACATGCTTTCGCTGCGGCGTTCGCGGCATTCCTCGGACTTCTCGGCCGAGCCGTGGGACGGCCGGCCTCGTACCTCGGAGCACTGGACTCCATCCGCAAGGTCTTCGCCAGGGAGAACGGTGTCGAGCCCGGCCTGTTCAGCTTCAACTCATCCGGGGCGTGCGGGCATTGCTCGGGCCGCGGCATCATTTACACCGATCTCGCATTCATGGACCCGGTGACCACCACCTGCCAGGTGTGCGAGGGGCGGCGCTTCCACGACGACGTACTGAAGCACCGGGTGGGCGGCGCGTCGATCGTCGACGTAATGGAGATGACGGCCGCTCAGGCGGCCGAGCTCTTCGACGACCGGGCGCTGCTGCGGAAGCTGCACACGCTCGACGACGTCGGCCTGACCTATCTGACACCGGGGCAACCGCTCAGCACGCTCTCCGGTGGCGAGCGCCAGCGCATCAAGCTCGCCACCCGGCTGCACCGGACGGGCAGCGTGTCCGTCCTCGACGAGCCGACCACCGGACTGCACATGGCGGACACCGGCACGCTCGTCGACCTGCTGGACCGGCTGGTCGACGCGGGCAACAGTGCGATCCGCGTGGAGCACAACCTGGAGGTGCTCAAGCGCGCGGACTGGGTGGTCGACCTCGGCCCCGAGGGCGGCAGGAACGGCGGCGAGCTGGTCTTCGAGGGGACCCCGGCAGCGCTGCTCGGCCATCGCACATCGTTCACCGCCGAGTATCTGCGCCGGGATCTGGGTCCGGAGCGCCCAGGCGCCGGGACTTGAGGGTAGTTCTCCGACTCCACAGAGCCCAACACGTCCCCTTATCGATGGATATAGGGGAGTTCGATATGCCCGGCAAATCGACGGACCGTCGACCTCCACACCCCCGCGACCTGCGCACATAACGTTACGTAATCGGACATCGCAGGGGCGGGCTTGGCGATGCCCTTACTGCCGCTTTAACCTACGGTCTCGTAACCTACGTGTCCGTAGGTAATTCTCCCGTCCCCAGGAGTCCCCGTGACGATCACCGCTCCCCACCTCGGCAGCCCGAAGGCGTGGACCGACGCCCAGCTGCTGTACGCCCTGGAAGAGGTGGTGGAGAAGGAGCTCAACCGCCATCTCAAGGTCGCCAAGGACTGGATGCCCCACGAGTACGTGCCGTTCTCCGACGGGCGGAACTTCCCCGGCATCTTCGAGGACGGTGAGGCCTGGCAGGCCGATCAGTCCAAGGTCACCGACATCGGCAAGATCGCGCTGGTCGTGAATCTGCTGACCGAGGACAACCTCCCCAGCTACCACCACGAGATCGCCTCCCTCTTCGGCCGCGACGGCGCGTGGGGCACCTGGGTGCACCGCTGGACCGCGGAGGAGGGGCGACACGGCATCGTGATGCGCGACTATCTGCTCACCTCGCGCGCCGTCGACCCGGACAAGCTGGAGCAGTTCCGGATGGCGCACATGGCGGAGGGCTTCGAGTCCGACAACCGTCACTCGATGCTGCACTCCGTCGCGTACGTCGCCTTCCAGGAGCTGGCCACCCGTGTCTCGCACCGCAACACCGGCCACCAGTCGGGCGACCCGGTCTGCGACCGCATGCTGGCGCGGATCGCGACCGACGAGAACCTGCACATGGTCTTCTACCGCAACCTCCTCGGTGCGGCCTTCGAACTCGCTCCGGACCTGACCATGCAGGCCGTGCGCGATGTCGTCGTCAATTTCCGGATGCCCGGTCACGGCATGCCCGGCTTCGAGCGGGCCGCCGCACAGATGGCGATCGGCGAGATCTACAACATGCGCATCCACCACGACGACGTGATCCAGCCCGTGCTGCGCTACTTGAAGGTCCTCGACATCGACGGCCTGGGCCCCGACGGCCTGAAGGCACAGGAGGAGCTGGGCCTGTACATGGGCGGCCTGGACAGCGAGGCGTCGAAGTTCGACGAGAAGCTGGCGGCCCGCAAGGCCCGACTGGCAGCGCGCGCCCTGGCCTGACGGCCCGCACGGCTGTCATGATCCGCCGGACGGGCCACTGCTCCGCAGCCCTGACCGGCGGCCGAGGGCCTGTCCGGCCCTGATCCGCCGGACGGGCCGTTGGCGCACAGCGCCCCGCGCCGGACTCACATCGTTTCGTGCAAGTCCTGCGCGTAGTGCTCGATCGCCCGTCGATACTGCCGCACATGCGGGTCCTCGCTGGTGGCGGCGAGCAGTCTCAGCAGCAGTTGCATGGATTCATGGTGCTCACCGGTGTTGAAGAGCGCCATGGCGAGGAACGTCCGCAGTGCCCCGTCATCGGGGAACCGCTCGACACCGCTGCGCAGGACCTCGACGGCTCTCTCGTACTGTCCGAGCACCCGATGGGTGCTTCCGAGGCCGAGCAGCGCACCCCGGCGGTCCTCCTCCGACAGCCCCGTCCCGTCCAGGCAGCGTTCGTAGAACGGCACGGCCTCGGCTTCCAGTCCGAGCACATCGTGGACCCAGGCGGTCTGGTAGGCCACTTCGGCATCGGCGGGGAAGGCGGCGGAGAGGGACAGCAGCTGCTGTCGGGCTTCCTCGGGCCGTCCGTCGGTGCGCAGCCGCACCGCCGCCGCGAGCAGAGCGTCCCTGTCGTGATCATTCATGCGGACATCGTCCCAGGCCGGCAGGGCCCGCCCGGCCGTGGGAACTCCGGCCTGGACATGCGGGTGCGGCCGGTGCCCCGGGCGGGCCGGATCGTTGCGCGGGCAGCCTGAGTTCAGGCCCGGTCGCGACCGGTTCTGCGCAGCCGCTCCCGCTCCTTCTCGGAGAGGCCGCCCCATACGCCGAAGCGCTCGTCGTTGGCGAGGGCGTACTCCAGGCAGGCCTCGCGCCCTTCGCAGGCGTTGCAGAGCTGCTTGGCCTCACGGGTGGAGCTGCCGGGAGCAGGAAAGAAGAACTCGGGCCCCGCCTGCGCGCACAGCGCTGTCTCCTGCCAGGCGAGCGCGGGGTCGGCCGCGGTGTTGATCAGCATGGAATTCACAGTGCCCGGTCGCGATAAACGACTGATCAACGCTTCATCAATGCGGCGCGCCGATGGCTTCCGGTCAGCCTTCCGGCGTCTGCGCACTCTTGATCAGAGCGAATTCCGCTCCGTCCGGATCGGCGACGTTGGCGAACTTGCCCACGCCTTCCATCTCCATCGGCTCCAGCGTCAGTTTGCCGCCCAGCCGCTCCACGTCCGCGACGGCCGCGTCGCAGTCGTCGACCTCGAAGTAGGGCAGCCAGTGCGGTCCGGCGACCGCCCGTGTCGCAACGGCGTTGAGCGGCACCAAACCGCCGAAGCTCGCGCCCTCGCCGCCACCCCTGGTCCGGATCACCGTATAGGATCCGCCGCCTCCCGGGAACGGCGTCTGCGCGGTCTCCCATCCGAACACGGTGTCGTAGAACGCGGCGGCCGCCGGGACGTCCGGGGTGTACAGCTCGGCCCAGCACAGGGAGCCCGCGACACCCGCCACGCCGAGGCCCGGATTCTCCTTCGGCTCCCAGATGCCGAAGAACGCGCCCGCCCGGTCCTTGAATCCGGCCATCCTGCCGAAGTCCAGGACATCCATCGGGGCGAAGGGCACACTGCCGCCGGCCTGCTCGACCGCCTTCGCCGTGGCGTCGGCGTCCGACGACTGGAAGTACACGGACCAGGACGGCTTCGCCTGCTCCTCGGTGACCGTCATCGCGCCGCCGGCCGTCCTTCCGTCCAGCATGAACATGCCGTAGCCGCCGGTCTCCGGGCCTCCGGCCAGATACTCCCAGCCGAAGAGACCGGTGTAGAACGCGATGGCCCCGTCGAGGTCGGGCGTGCCCAGATCGATCCAGTTGGGCGCTCCGTTGACAAAACGGGTGGTGAGCATGGCGAGCTCCTTCGATGAGGCCCGTTCTTGCGGTGGCGGGGATCCTTCCTGACTCCGAGTCTTGCACCGGGCACCGACAACCGCAGCACGCGGCCTGCGGGCGGGCCGCGCTGCCGTACGCCGTACGAGGGCGGCACACGGATGGCGAATATCCGCCGCCGCATTGCGTACGAGCACCGGCCCCGTGGATGATCTCCCCCATGACCACCAGAAAGGCCCATGCCGCGTAGGCGCCCCTTCCTCGACGAGGGGGTGTACGGGAACGACCCGCCCAGCCACCCCGGCCTGCGGCGCTGGCACAGCACGGGCGAACCGCTCCGGTCGTTCGGCCCCGGGCCCGGACCGATCGACATCTCCGACTGCGGTGCGCTCAATGTCGACGGCACGACGGCTTGGGCCTGCCCGTACATGCACTACCCACTGATCGAGGTCCGTCCCGACGGCACTGTAAGGGTCCGTACGACGCGGATGAGCGGCGTGCGCGGCATGGCGCTCGATGGCGAGCGCGTGGCGTTCCTGCACGGGGCGGGCACGCTGACGTACGGCCGGATCACCGAGGCGACCGTCGAGCCGGAGCAGGGGTCCGCGCAGCTGGTCCGGCCCGACGGCAACGCGTTGGCGAACAACGGCACGGTGTGTCGCGGCACGCGTATCCACGTCCGGGAGCGGAAGGGGACGGACGGGTGGGTGCTCGACATCGCCGGCAGCTGACGAGACCGGGCCGATTCCGTACGGCGGCCCCCGGCCGCCGTACGGAATCGGCTGCCGCGCTTCAGCCCTTCACCCCCAGCGCCGGAAGCACCGTCTCCGCCACCCGGTAGGCCTCCTCCAGCAGCGGATTGCCGGAGAGGATGAAGGTGTCGACGCCCAGGTCCTCGAACTCCTTGAGGCGTTCGATCACCTGGGCCGTCGAGCCGACGACCGCGGTGCCGGGGCCGGGGCGGAAGAGGCTCATGCCCGGCCACATGTTGGGGTGCACCTCCAGCTCCCGTGCGCGCGCGGGGACCTTGCCGCCGTGCTGGCGGAACTGACGCTGCCAGCCCACGCCGTCCTCCCCCGCGCGCTCGCCGAGCATGCGGGCGTACGTCGCGTCGCTCGTGACGTCGAGGAGCCGGTCGGCCGCCGCCCAGGCCTCGTCCTCCGTGTCGCGGACGATGAGGTGGAGGCGCAGTCCGATCCTGAGGGTGCGCCCGTACGCGGCGGCGCGCGCCCTGACCCTCTCCAGCTTCTCCTTGAGCAGGTGCGGGGGTTCGCCCCAGGTCAGGTAGGTGTCGACGTGCTCGGCCGCCATCTCGACACCGGGGTCGGATGAGCCGCCGAACCAGAGCGGGATGTGCGATTCCTGGACCGGCTTCAACTCCCTGAAGGACGCGCCCGCGTTCTTCAGGTCGTAGAAGCGGCCTTTGTGGTCGAAGACCTCACCTGCTGTCAGCCGCTTCACGATCGACCAGTACTCGGCGCTCAGCTCGTACCGCTCGTCGTGCTCCACGTGGAGTCCGTACTCCTGGAGCGACTTGGTCGAGCCGTTGACGACGTTGAAGCGCAGCCGGCCGCCGAAGAGGGTGTCGAAGCTGAGGGCCATCTTGGCGAGGAGGGTGGGCGAGATCAGACCGGGGTGGACGGCCAGCAGCGGCTTGAACCTGGTGCTGGTGGAGGCGGCCAGCGCACTGCCGAGCGGCCAGACGTCGTACAGATCGGTGGCGAGCAACGCACCGCTGTAGCCGAGGCGTTCGACCGTACCGGCGAGCTGGGCGAGGTAGCCGAGGTCCACCGGCCGCCGCCCTTCGGGCTCCCAGGGGTAAGCGCCTTCGCGCGGGATGATGTACCAGAGGACTTCGGCCGCCATGCCCTCACGCCGCCTTGTCCGCGGCGGCACCGGCCCGGGCACGGGCGACGGTGACCGGCCGGTCGATGAAGCCGGTGCGGTGGAAGATATCGGCCGCTTCCTGCTGCTCGGCGATGAAGTCGTCCGTGACGGGCTCGATCTGCCAGGGCAGGGCGCGCAGCGCGGTCTCCCAGTCGTCGGCGGATCCGCCGAGGTCGGCGGCGGCGATCTCGGCCGCCTGGCGGGGATGGGCGGCCGCCCAGTCGTCGGCGCGCTGCAGGGCACGGGTGAGCGCCTCGATGATCTCGGGGCGGCTCTCGGCCAGGTCGCGGCGGGAGAAGAAGACGGAACGGTCGGTGATGACATCGCCGGTACGGACGAGGGTGCGCAGCCCGCCGGTGCGGCGGGCCGCGGCCAGTTGGGCGCCCTGCGCGACCCAGGCGGCGACGGCACCGGTCCGCAGCAGCTCCTCGCTGTCGTCGTTGCTGCGCACGGCGGTGATGTCATCGGCGTAGGAGAGCCCGGCGTCGTCGAGCGCCTTGGCGATCAGATGGGTCTGCCAGGAGCCGATCGCGAGGTGGACGGTGGTGCCTTTGAGGTCGGCGATCGTACGCACGGGGCTGTCCTCGGGGACGAGGAGCGCGCCGTGTTCGGGGCGTGGGGCGGAGACGGCAGTGTAGACGATGTCGTGTCCGGCGGCCTGGGCGGTGACCGGCGGGGTGGAGCCGGTGCCGCCGAAGTCGATGACGCCCTGGCTGAGAAGTTCGCCGGTGCGGACGCCGTTGGTGTACGGGTGGAAGACGACGCTCTCGCCGAGCGGGGCCAGTTCCTTCTGGGCGAGGCCGAGCCGGGAGAGGTGGTACAGGTGGTAGAGGGACGGGTTGCTGCTGTGCACACCGATGGTGATGGTCATTCAGATCACTCCGACTTCGTTGCGTTCGGGGACTGTTGCGGGTTGCGGCGCCGTCTCGACCCCGAGGTCGTCGAGGAGTCGTCGGCGCAGGGCTGCGAACGCCGGGTCGCCGGGGTCGCGCGGCCGGTCGACGGTGACGGGATCGTCGGTGACGAGCCGGCCGTCGCGCAGGACGGCGACCCGGTCGGCGAGCCGTACCGCTTCGTCGACGTCATGGGTGACGAGGAGGACGGCGGGCCGGTGCTTGCGGCACAGCTCCCCCACCAGGTCCTGCATCTTCAGCCGGGTCAGGGCGTCGAGTGCGGCGAACGGCTCGTCCAGCAGCAGCAGTTCGGGTTCCCGTACCAGGGCGCGGGCGAGTGCGACCCGCTGGGCCTCGCCGCCGGAGAGGGTGGCCGGCCAGGCGTCGGCGTGCCGTTCCAGGCCGACTTCGGCCAGGGCGCGCAGCCCGTGCCCGGAGCGGTTGCGCGGCAGGGCCACCGTCACATTGGCGAGGACCTTCTTCGACGGTACGAGGCGGGGCTCCTGGAAGACGACGGTACGGGCCCGAGGGACGAGGACCTCTCCCCCGTCGTCGCCGTCGAGTGCGCCCAGGATGCGCAGCAGGGTCGTCTTGCCGCTTCCGCTCGCGCCGAGCAGGGCGACGAACTCGCCCCGTGCGATGTCGAGTCGGAGACCGTCGAGCACGGCACGGTCGCCGAAGACGCGGCGCAGCCCCCGTACCCGTACCGCGGCCGAAGGAGTCTCATCGGTCATCGGGTGGCTCCCTGCGGGGTGCGCCAGGGCATCAGCACGCGTTCCAGCAGCCGTACGACGATGTCGGCGGTGAGTCCGATCAGCCCGTAGATGAGGATGCAGACGGCGAGGATGTCGGTGCGGGCGTAGCTCTGTGCCTGGGACATCAGATAGCCGATGCCGGCGGTCGCGTTGATCTCCTCGGCGGCGATCAGTGCGATGACGCTGAGTGTCATGGACAGCCGCAGCCCGGCGAGCAGGGACGGCAGGGCTCCGGGAAGGACGACTTCGCGTACGAGAGCGAGCCGGCCCATGCCGAAGCTGCGCATGGCTTCGATGAGCTTCGGGTCGGTGTTGCGCACCCCGCTCGATGTCGACACATACATCGGGAAGGTGGTGGCGACGGCGATGAGCAGGATCTTCGCGGTCTCGTTGATCCCGAACCAGACCATGAACAGGGGCACCAGGGAGAGGAACGGGATGGTGCGAAGGGTCTGGAGGGAGGAGTCGAGGAGTTCGTCGCCCAGGCGCGTGAATCCGGTCGTGATGCCGAGGGTCAGCCCGGCGGCGAGCCCGATGAGGAGGCCGAGTCCGGAGCGGGTGAGGGAGGTGGTGAGCGCGTCGGGCAGCTGCCCGTTGCTCCACAACTCCCCTACGGCACGCAGCACTTCGGCTGGTGAGGCGAGTACGTCCGGGGTGAGGAGCCCGGTGGCGGATGCCGCCCACCAGAGCGCGAGGAGGGCGAGGGGGCCGAGCGCCCGGACGGTCACGGAGTAGGTCCGGCTGCGGGCCCCAAACCGCTGGGGGCGTGGCCGGACGAGGCCCGGTTTCAGGGTGGCGTCGCTCATTTCAGCTTCTCGATGTCGAGGAGGTGGGCGGCGACGTCCACCTCGGTCGGGGTGACCTTCTGCTCGGCATAGAAGGCGGCGACGGCCTCGAAGCGCTCGATGTCCTCGGGTCCGATGGGGCCGACCGTGCCGCCCTTGCGGGTGAAGTCGGTCTGGACCTCCTTGGCCTTGCCGGTGACGGCGGTCGGTCCGACGTCCGTGAAGACGTTCAGGTACGCGGCCGGGTTCTGCTTCTCCTTGGCGCCGGCTTCGTGGAGGTACTGGTAGAGCGCCTTCACGACCTTCGGGTGCTGTTCGGCGAAGCCCGTGCGTACGGCGTTGAGGCTGTAGTTGTCGGAGCCGATCGCGGCGCCGTCGGCGACGAAGTGCGCCTTGCCGCTGCCGATTTCGGCAACGGCGTACGTCGCCCAGACGGACCAGGCGTCGACCTTGCCCGCGTTGAAGACGGCGGCCGTCTGGTCGGGCCGCAGATAGACCCGCTTGACCTTGCCGGCGGGAATCCCGGCCTTGTCCAGGGCCTTCAGCAGCAGGTATTCGCCGGTGCCGCCCTGGTTGACGGCGACCCTCCTGCCGACCAGATCGGCGACCGATTCGATGCCGGAGCCGTTCTTGACGAGGATGCCCTCGCCCGCCGCGTCCGGGTCGACCGCGGTGAAGAACTTGAAGCCGGGGCGCTGGGCGAGCGAGGTGATGCCGGAGGTGATGGAACCGGTGGCGATGTCGAGCTGGTCGGCGTTCATCGCCTGGGCGGCCGGGGCGAACGGCCCGGCGCTGCCGGTCCACCGCACCTTGGCGCCGGCCTTCGCGAGCGCCTTGTCGAGGCTGCCGTCCTTCTTGCCGAGGGCGAGCACACCGGAGTTGCCGGGGTCGGGGATGCGGATGTCCACCGTGCCCCCGGCACCGGAGGCGCCGCTGCCGCTGTCGGCCTCGGAGGTGCCGCACGCGGTGAGGGCGAGGAGCGCCGTGACCGTGAGGAGCGCGGGGGCGATGGTCGTACGCAGTGGCCGGGAAAGGTTCATGGTGTCGGGGATCCTCATGGCTCAGGGGAAAAAAGCGGGGGGACAGCGGGCCGGGAGGCGGTGAGTGCGATGGCGCGGCGCAGCGGCTCGGGGTCGGCCCAGGCCGTGACGTCGACGGCTTCGGGCAGGAAGCCGTGGGCGCGCAGCCCGGCCTCCTGCTCGGCGAGAAGGGCGAGGCGTTCCGGCGAGAGGTCGGGGTGGAGGTTGAGGTGGGTGCCCGGCCGGTAGGCCCCGGCGACTCCGTCGGCGCCCGCCCCGGTTTCGGCGCCGAGGATGCGGGCAACCTCGCCGGGCTGTCCGGTGGCCCAGTCGGCAGCCCTGAGCAGGACGGCGAGGAAGCGGTCGACGAGGCCGGGGTGGTCGTCGAGGAGCTGCTGGTGAACGGTGATGGGGCGCGGGGTGCCGTTGTTGATCCGGAACCGGCGGTCGGCCAGCTCGTCGAGTTCGACGGCCACCTCGGCGCCCGCCCGCCGTGCGGCCTCGACGGCCAGCGCGCCCTTCACATACACGGCATCGACGTCACCGCGCCGCAGCGCCGCCAGCTCGGCAGCCCACTGGCCTTCGTACTCCGAGGCGGCTACGTCGACGATGGTGGCGTCGTCCAGTGCGAGTCCGGCGCAGGCGAGCGCGCCCTCGAAGCCGCGCAGCGCCATGGCCCGCCAGAAGTCGATGGCGATGTCGTGCACGGGAACGGCGAGCCGCAGCCCGCGCAGGGCGTCGACGCCCCGGATGCCGGAGCCGGGCCTGACCAGTACGGTCTGTCGTTCCTCGATCCAGGTGAGACCGATCAGCCGCGTCCGCTCGCCACGCGAACGGGCCCACAGTGCGGGGACGTTGCCTCCTTCGCGGAAGAGTCCCGGCAGGGCGTGGGTGAAGTGGGCGCCGCGGTCGGCATCGGGCGCGGCGTCCTGGAGGGAGCGCACCATGATGCCGTCGGGCGCGAACTCTTCGGTGAGCCACTGCCGGTCGGCTGCGATGCCGGTCGCGGTGGGTACGGGACAGCGGGTGAACCAGAGCGTCCGGGGCAGGACGGCGTGCGTCATGGAGTCTTCCCGAGGGGTCGGCGAAGCAGATGGAGTCGTGGCGCGTGGCACGTACGTCAGGGGTACGGGCATCGCGTACGACGACAGAGCTCCGGGCCGCGTCGGAAACGCGGCGGGAGAAAGGAATGGAAAGCGGGGGAAGGGAAGAGGGTCAGCGACAGGCGGCGCTGGAGACCCGCGCCAGGTCGATGTGACGGCGCAGCGTCAGGGCGAGCAGGACCGGAGCGGCGTGGGCGGGGGTCACGGTTCGGCGACCGGCCATGGCACTGCTCCCTTCTGCTCGTCGGTGGTGACGTGCAGCAGCCTGCCACGGACTCGCCCCGACTCACAACTCGCTTCCCATGATGTGGGATTGAGTGTGAACGGACTGTTTCACAGCCCAGGTTTTCTGTTCCTCAACTCCCGTAATGTGACAACTGCATGCCCCGCCTTCCCCCTCACGAGCGGAGAGTGACCTGATATGACCGAGGCCGCGACAGTGCGTACTCCCGGCGGAGCGCAGGCGGTACAGCGCGCCCTGGACGTCCTGCACTGCTTCCACGACAACGGCCCCGACCTCAGCGCCTCCGACCTCGCCCGCCGCCTCGGACTCTCGGTCTCCACCGCGCACCGCCTGGCCCGCACCCTGTTCGGCGCCGGCTTCCTCGAGCAGGACGCCCGCACGTCCCGCTACCGGCTCGGCCCCGCCGTGACCGAGTTGGGCCGGCTCTCGTACCACCAGCGCGGTCTGCATCTGGCCGCCCCGGAGCTGGCCGATCTCGCCGAGCGTACGGGCGCCACCGCCGACCTGGCACTGCGCAGCGGCCCCCACGCCGTGATCGTCGCCGGTGGTTCGGTCACTCCGAAGACGGGGCTGCGCAGGCCACTGCACTCCACCGCGCTCGGCAAGGTGCTGCTGGCCTGGGCCCGGCCGGGCGAGGGCGGACCGTCCTCACTCCCTCCGCTCCCCGCGTTCACCGACCGCACCATCGTCGAACCGGCCGCGCTGGAGGCCGAGTTGACAAAGGTACGGACCGACGCCTATGCGCTCAACGACGGCGAGTCGGCGTACGGAGTACGGACCCTGGCGGTCCCGGTGCTGGACGGCGCCGGGTATGCGCGCTTCGCTCTCGCGGTCCGGGCCACGCCGTCCGTGATCACAAAGGAGCACACCGAGTGGTTCCTGTCGCAGGCCCGCTCCTGTGCGCGGGCCCTGGAGGTCCTGCTGCTGTCCCCGGCGGAACGCCGACCGCCCACGCCCTGAACCGAGGGCACTGTCCGCGCCTCGTGGCACGATATGAATCGCCCGGGGCAGGTGCCGGGCAGGACGGCAGCCGGGCTGCGCGGACAGAGGAACATACATGACAGAGGCCGGACCGACCGAGGCCGGGGCGCCCACGGGAAGGGACGCCCGAGAGCTGCTGGCGCAGGCCGAGCGGCTGCTGGACACGGCGCGCGCGGTGCTGGCCGATCATGCCCGAGCCCTCGATGCGGTGCACACGGCGCTGACTCCGCTGCTCGACTCCCTCATCCGTCGCGAACTGTCGGCCATCCCGGTCTCCAGGCTCAAGGACGTCACTGAAGGCAGACTGCGGCTCGGCGCGGTCGAGCAGGCCGGTTTCACGACCGTCGGCCAGGTCCACGAGGCGAACCGTTACGAGCTCCGCCAGATCCCCGGGGTCGGCGCGCAGACCGCCGACCAGGCACTGGCCGCGGCCGGGCAGATCGCCCACGCGGTACGGGACACCGTCGCGGTCCGGATAGACGTGGACACCCCGGACGAATCCACGACCGCGCTGGTCACCGCACTGCACCGGCTGGTCGAGGCCGGTCCGGACGTCCGCCGGGCCGTCGATGCGGCGGGCCGGCTCATCGGGCGTCTTGAGCCCCTGCTCGCCGCGGCCGGGCCTGCGCGGGGGCGGCTGCGCATGCTGTTCACCCGGCGCCAGGCCCGCGCCCAGGCGCTGGAGGCCGTCGCCTCGGTAAGGGCCGCCGTCGCCGAAGCGGCTGCGCGCGGGCTTCCCCTGCTGTTCGGGCAGGTGTCGGTCGATCTGCTGCGGGACGCGGAGTCGGACGTCGCGGCGTGGGTCGACTTCGAACTGCGGTCCGCCGAGTACTACAGCCTGCTCGCCGAGATGTCGGGCACCGGCCCCGACCAGGACGCGGCCGAGGGGTTCCTCCCGACCGGAATCGCGCACCGGGTGCGCGGTCTGCGGCTGGACGACGCCCATCTGCGCGTCTCCCTGCGCGGCTACCAGTCGTTCGGCGCCCGGTTCGCGCTCGCGCAGAAGCGGGTGATCCTCGGCGACGAGATGGGGCTCGGCAAGACCGTCCAGGCCATTGCCGCGCTCGCGCACCTCTCGGCGCGGGGCGAGACACACTTCCTGGTGGTCTGCCCGGCGAGCGTACTCATCAACTGGGCGCGCGAGGTCCGTTCCCGCTCCACCCTGCGCGCGCTGCCCGTGCACGGCCCCGAGCGGCAGGGCGCCTTCGCCGAGTGGCGCGAGACCGGCGGGGTCGCACTCACCACGTTCGATGCCCTGCACACCCTGCCGGCCCCCCGGGACTGCGGCATGAAACCCGGCATGCTGGTGGTCGACGAGGCGCACTACGTCAAGAACCCCGAGACCCGCCGCTCCCGGGCGGTGTCCGGCTGGACGCAACGTACCGAACGGGTGCTGTTCCTGACCGGTACACCGATGGAGAACCGGGTCGAGGAGTTCCGCAGCCTCGTCCGCCATCTGCAGCCCGAACTGGCGCCCTCGATCCACACCACCCATGGAGCCGCCGGTTCGCACGCGTTCCGCAGGGCCGTCGCCCCGGCCTATCTGCGGCGCAACCAGGAGGATGTGCTGACCGAACTCCCGGCGCTGGTGCAGGTCGACGAGTGGGAGGAATTCAGCGAGGACGATCTCGATGCCTACCGCGAGGCGGTGGGCGCCGGGCAGTTCATGCGGATGCGCCGGGCCGCCTACGCCCGGCCCGCCACGTCCGCGAAACTGAACCGGCTGCGCGAGCTGGTCGCGGAGGCTGCGGACAACGGCCTCAAGGTCGTCGTGTTCTCCTACTTCCGCGAAGTGCTCCTCACGGTCGAACAGGCCCTGGGGACAGGCGTGTTCGGACCTCTCTCGGGGAATCTCCCGGCTGCTCGGCGCCAGGAGATGATCGACCGCTTCGGTGCCGTCGAGGGCCATGCCGTCCTGCTGAGCCAGATCCAGGCCGGCGGTGTCGGACTGAACATGCAGGCCGCCTCCGTCGTCATCATCTGCGAACCGCAGATCAAGCCGACGATGGAGCACCAGGCGGTGGCCCGCGCCCATCGGATGGGTCAGATACGGACCGTCCAGGTGCACCGGCTCCTCGCGGCCGACAGCGTCGACGAGCGGATGCTGAACATCCTGGCCCGCAAGGAGCGGCTGTTCGACCTGTACGCACGGCGCAGCGACGTCGCCGAGACGACGCCGGACGCCGTGGATGTGTCGGACGGGGCTCTGGCCCGACGCATCGTCGAGGAGGAACAGCTGCGCCTCGCCACCGGAACGGCCGAAGCAGCCGGAGCGATGCCGGAGAAGTGACTGCGTCAGGACCCGTGCGCCGCCGGGTCGTGGGCGGCCGACTCCTTCGCCGTCTTGTCGGGCGCGGTCTTGTCCGGCGCGGTCTTGTCCGGCGCGGTCTTGTCCGGCGCGGTCTTGTCCGGCGCGGTCTTGTCCTTCGCGGTCTTGTCCGGCGCGCTCTTGTCCGGCGCGGCAGCGTCGTGGGTCATCATGGCGTGCGGGTCGTACCCCGGCACGGTGCCGTCCGCCTTGGCGACCAGCAGCAGTCCGGCCATGCCCATGTCGGAGTGGCTCTGCACATGACAGTGGTACATCCAGGCCCCGGCGCCGACGTGTTCGCCCGCGATGACCTGGAAGCCGAAGGAGTCCGCCGGACCGACGATCTTTGTGTCGATGACGCGGCTCGGGTCCTCGGGGCCGGTGAGCAGACCGGTCCGGTTGTCCGCCCAGCGATGACCGTGGACGTGGAACGTGTGGTAGTAGTCGCCGTGCGTGATCATGACCACTTCGAGCCGGTCCCCCACCGTGGCCTCGAAGTTGGGGCCCGCATGGGCCGCCTTGTTGTTGATCGTCATGTCGTTGAAGACGATCGTGATCGTCTTGTCCGGCAGGATGTCGCCCTTGCGCCGGACGATCAGCGGACCGTACAGGCCCTTCCGGATGCCGCCGGTGCCGTGATCCGTACCGACGACATGGTCGTGGTAGTGCCAGTAGCCCGCACTGCCCGGTTGCCAGGTGCCGTCCTTGCGCCGACCCGCCACATGGGTGCGCCAGGTGTAGGTGCGGGTGCCGCCCGGTTCGACGATGCTCTTGTTCATCCGGGTGCCGTCGCTCGCGATGTCGTAGTCGACACCGTGCGCATGGAGGCTGGCCGGTACATCCATTGCGTTCTCGAACTCGATGTGCAGGGTGTCGCCCTCGTTGATCTCGATGAGCGGTCCCGGGATCGACGCCTTGCCCTTCTCCAGGCCGTATCCCATCTGACCGTCCGCCAGCTTCTCCGTGTACAGCTTGAGATGGCGGACGACGCCTCCGGCCGGGGCCGCCCTGGGCGGGGGTTCCGCCGAGCTGGCCTCGATCGTACCGAGCGACAACGATGTCACGCCGGTCGCGGCCGCAACCCCACCGCCGACCAGAATCCGCCGGTTGAAGCTCCTTCTGTCCATGTCGAACTCCCCACTGCGCTAAGGAATTTACGGAGTTTTTGCGAACTTGCCCAGATCGCGGAGACTGCGTAGACCGCGGAGATTACGGAGGTTACGGGGATTGCGGCGGCTTCTGTGGTTGCAGAGGTTGGCGGGGCACAGGTGCCGCCCGGACGGCCCACACCGTAGTCGGAGGATCTTCGTTTATCCACACCCAGGACAAAGTTCGTGCCATTGCTGCCATAGCTATTGGCGAGCCGCGAAAAGAGGTCTAGCTTCATCCGCTGTTGCAGTGACCAAAGAGGGGTGGGTGACCACATGCAGCGCACACCACATCACAGGTCCAGATCGCGACGCGGACTTGCGGCGGCCCTGGCGGCCGGCGCACTGGCCGCTTCTCTGCTCGGCGGCAACGCCGCCAGCGCCAGACCCTATCCGGAACCGCCACGAAGTATGGCGACAACGTTGTCCCTGCCGTCGCCACCCGGCGGCGCCAACGTCAAGGTGCTGGTTTTCCATGGCTCCGCCACCGAGGAGTCCCCGACCGTCGACGCCGGGATCGCGGCGATCGAGAAGATCGGGCTCACCGGGCCGGAGGCCGGTCGGTTCAAGACCGTCGCCACGGACGACCCGGCCGTCTTCACCAACGGCAAGCAGCTCGGCAAGTACAACGCCGTCGTCTTCCTGACCGGTGGCGGCGATGTGCTCGACCCGGAGCAGGAGGCCGGTCTCGAGGCGTACATGGAGGCGGGCGGCGGATTCCTCGGCATCCATGACGCGGCACGCACCGAGCCGTACTCGGACTGGTTCACCGGTCTGGTCGGTGCCCGTCCGGCAGCCGGCAGCCCAACCGGCGTACAGCGTGCGACGGTTGAGATCGGAGACCGGCAACATCCGGCGACCAGGAACCTGCCGCTGGAGTGGAAACGCCCGGACAAGTGGCTGAACTGGACGAAGAATCCGTCCGGTGATGTGCACACCGTGGCACGCGTCCGGGAGATCACCTACAAGCCGGGCGCGAGCGCCAACGGCTGGGACCACCCGGTCTCCTGGTGCCGGGACTACGACGGCGGCAGGTCCTTCTACACGGCGATGGGCGGTACGGTCGACAGCTTCGCGGAGACCGACTTCCGCGACCATCTGCGCGGCGCGCTCGACTGGACGACGCGGATCTCGCAGGCCGACTGCAAGGCGACGATCACCTCCAACTACAAGGCGGAGCGCGTCACCCAGCCCAATCAGCCGGGCCGGAACGACCAGATCGGCGAGCCGCACGGCCTGGTCGTCGCCCCGGACGGGCGGGTGCTGTACATCGGGCGCGGCGGCGCCGACAGCAGCAAGCCGGTCGTCACCGACTGGAACAACCCGGACATCGGCAAGGGTCTGGGGCAGATCCATGTCTACGACCCGAAGACCAAGAAGGTCACCCTCGCCGGTGAGCTGACGATCTTCGGCAACAAGGGCGGCGGCGACGAGCTGGTCAAGGTCGAGGAGGGACTGCTCGGGATCGAGCTGGACCCGGACTTCGAGAAGAACGGCTGGGTGTATCTGCACTACACGCCCCACTCGAAGATCGACCGCGACAAGCAGATGGCGGTACGTCAGGTCTCCCGCTTCACCCTCGACCCGGCCACCGACAAGCTGGATCTGTCGTCCGAGAAGGTGCTGCTGCACTGGCCCGTCCAGATCCACAGCTGCTGCCATGCGGGCGGCGGGATGGCCTGGGACTCCAAGGGCAATCTGTACATCGCGACCGGTGACAACAACTCCTCCGGTTTCAGCGACGGTTACTCCGGAAACAACCCGCAGCCGAACTACAAGGGCGTCTCCTTCGCCGATGCCCGGCGCACCGCGGGCAACACGAACAACCTCAACGGGAAGATCCTGCGGATCCACCCCGAGGACGACGGCACCTACACACTGCCCGAGGGCAATCTCTTCACCGGCAAGGAGCCCGATGAAGGCGGCGGCAAGACCCGCGGCGAGATCTATGTGATGGGGGTGCGCAACCCGGCCCGGATCTCCGTCGACAAGACCACCGACACGCTGTACGCGGGCTGGGTCGGCCCCGACGCGGGCTCGCCGAGCACCACGTGGGGTCCGGCGAAGTACGACACGTTCGCCGCGATCACCAAGGCGGGCAACCACGGCTGGCCGTACTGCATGGGCAACAAGCAACCCTACCGGGACCGCAATCTGCCCGACCCGGGCAAGCCGCTCGGCTGGTACGACTGCGACCACCCCAAGAACGAGTCTCCGAACAACGACGGCCTGGTGAACCTGCCGCCGATCACCTCCAACACCATCTGGTACTCGCCGCAGGGCGGTGGCGTGGACTACCCGCGCGACGCGAACGGCATCCCGAGCTACAAGGTGGAGGAGCAGAAGCAGCTGCTGCCGTGGCTCAAGGGCGGCGGTCAGGCCACGATGAACGGCCCGGTCTACCGGTACGACGAGGCGAGCACCAGCGCCGACAAGTGGCCCTCCTACTGGGACGGCAAGTGGTTCGTCGGTGACTTCTACGACGACACCCAGCCGCGGCACGCCGTGCTCACCGACCCGAAGACGGTCGGCAAGGGCGGACTGCCCACGCACGCCGAATCCCTGAAGAAGATCATCCCGGTCGGCGCCGACGGCATCCGCAACCTGATGGACTGGAAGTTCGCCCCGGACGGTTCGCTGTACGTCCTGGACTACGGGCGCGGCTTCTTCACCTCCGACTCCAAGTCCGCGCTGTGGCGTGTGACGTACAAGGGCGGCGGTCCGACCCCGGCCGCCGAGGATCTGGCCAGGAAGGCGGCAGTGCAGTGAGACACCGTTCGATCTTCTCGCGACAGCGGTACCGGCCCGCCCGGTTGTGGCTCGCCCTGCTGGGTTCGTTCCTGATGGTGCTGGGGCTGACCTCGACGGCGGCGTACGGCCGTACGGCGGCTCCCGCCGCTGCGGCGGCCGACCAGGTCCTCACCTGGACGGCGGGCGACCCCATCGACCACTATCTGTCCGCTCCGAAGACCGCGGTGGCCGGCAAGGCGACCATCGTCTTCGAGAACAGCGCGGCGACCGGCAACACAACGGGGATGCCGCACACCCTCACGTTCAGCGTCTCGGACCCGGAGTTCAACAACGACGTCACGCTGAACATCCTGGCCAACCCGGCCGACGACCAGGGCGGCAAGCACACCGCCGAGGTCACGCTCTCCCCCGGCCGGTACTTCTACCACTGCACCATGCCGGGGCACGAGGCGATGCAGGGCATTCTCACCGTGACGGACGGCGGCGGTGCGGACACCACCGCGCCCGAGACCTCGGCGAAGGTCGACGGCGACAAGAACGCCGACGGCGCGTACATCGGTCAGGCGTCGGTCACCCTCTCGGCGACCGACGACGGCTCCGGCGTCGACACCGTCGAGTACGCGGTCGGGGCCGACGGCGCCTGGCAGCCGTACACCACACCGATCGTGGTGAACGAGGTCGGTGCGCACACGATCCGGTACCGCGCCACCGACAAGGCGGGCAACGCCGCAGCGGAGAAGTCGGTCGACTTCGCGGTCGCCGCACCGCCGACGGACGACAAGACGCCGCCGGAGACCTCGGCGACCGTGTCCGGTGAGAAGGACGACCAGGGGCAGTACCTGGGGATGGCGACGGTCACCGTGACCGCCTCCGACACCGGGTCCGGCGTCAACACCATCGAGTACGCGATCGGGGCCGACGGCGCCTGGCAGCCGTACACCGGGCCCGTGATGGTGCACGAGACCGGCACGCACCGGGTCCGCTACCGGGCCACCGACAAGGCGGGCAACGCCGCAGCGGAGAAGTCGGTCGACTTCACCGTCGTCGCACCGCCGACGCAGGACAGGACGCCGCCGGAGACCTCGGCCAAGGTCGAGGGCGACAAGAACTCCGACAACGCCTACATCACCAGCGCCAAGGTGACGGTCACCGCGACCGACGCCGAATCGGGCGTGGACAAGGTCGAGTACTCGCTCGACGGCGGCCCGTACCTCGCGTACACCACCACCGTCATCGTCGACCGCGTCGGCTATCACACCGTCGCCCACCGGGCGACGGACAAGGCCGGCAACACCTCCGTGGCGAAGCAGGAGTCGTTCACCGTCGCGGAGAGCGGTGGCGTACCGGCGCCGAACTGCCCGGAGTTCGACGAGCGGCTCACCGTCATCGTCGGTACGGTCGACACCGGGGTACCCAACCGCATCACCGGCAACCGCTGCACGATCAATGAGCTGATCGAGGACGAGAAGGACTGGTCGTCGCACGCGCTGTTCCTCAAGCACGTCGACAGCGTCCTCGACAAGCTGCTCGCCGCCGGTGTGATCGACGCCCGCGAGCACAAGAAGATCTACCGGGCGGCCAAGCAGTCGGGGATCGGCAGGCCGGGCCAGGACGAGGGCTACAAGAAGCTCTTCGACGGCACGGCGGCGTCGTTCGCCAAGTGGCAGCAGGTCGGTGGCGGCAGGTTCGGGCTCAACGCGGACGGGACCATCACCAGCTCCACCGCGGTGGACGGCATGGGCATGCTCTGGTTCCCGGGCCGGCAGTACGGCGACTTCTCGCTCAAGCTCCAGTGGCGCGACGACGCCCCCGGCACGGGCAACGCCAACAGCGGTGTCTTCGTCCGCTTCCCGAACGTCCACGACAACCCGGAGGAGTCACGTCCGGAGTGGGTCGCCATCAAGTACGGCCATGAGGTGCAGATCCTCGACCGTCCGGACGGCGACATGTACAAGACCGGCTCGATCTACGGCTTCGACCGGATCGGTCTGGCCGGCGCCGGGGTCACACCCAAGGGCACCTGGAACGACTACGAGATCCGGGTGGTGGACCAGCACTACTCGGTCTACCGCAACGGTGTCCTGCTGAACGAGTTCGACAACAACGGCGGACAGGTCTTCGAGCCGCCGCGGGGCGACGACCCGGGCACCGACGGCCGGCGGTACGCCTCCGGCTACATCGGCCTCCAGGTCCACAGCACCACGGACGTGGTCTCGTACCGCGACATCCGGATCAAGGAGCTGTAGCCCGGACCCGCATCAGGTGGCCGTGGCCGCATGCTGAGGCATGTGGCCACGGCCTCCCGGCTGCCGGTGGCGCCATACCGCGAACACCGCGCAGGAGACCAGCGACCAGGCCGCGAGGACCAGGAAGGGGAAGATCCGCTGGTGGCCCTGGTAGTAGACCGCGGTGTGCTGGGCGTTGACGGAGGCACCCGGCGGCAGCCAGCGCCCGATGTGTCCGAGCAGCGACGGCAGCAGCGGCCAGGACACCGCGCCGCCGGAGGACGGGTTCCCGAGGATCACCATGAGGCCCCAGGTCGGGATCATGGCCCAGCGCCCCATCAAGGTGTTGAACATGGTGAAGACCATGCCCGAGGTGAACATCGTGAACGACAGGATCAGCCAGGACTCGAAGAACGGCAGGTCGACCGCGCCCAGCCACCAGTCCACCATCGCTGTGATGGCGAAACCGCCGAGCACGGCATAGCCGATGGTGAACGCGATCCGTTCCAGTGGGTTCAGATCGCCGGCGTGCACGTTCAACTGGATCGCGCCGACGAAGCCGACGATGACTGCGGCGAGCGAGATGTAGAAGAGGGCGAGACCCCGCGGGTCGCCCTTCTGCAGTGGTTTGACGTCTGTGACAGCGACCGGCACACCGAGCTCGGACCCCACCTTCGCCGCGGACTCGGCGAGCAGCTGGGCGACGGCTGCACCGGAGGCACTGGCGACGTCCAGTGCCACACCGCGGTCGTTCGACCGTACGATCGCGAAGACGTTCTGTTCCTCCAGCGCTTCGCGTGCCTGTGCCCGTGTCACGAACACATGGATGACGAGCGAGGCGTCGAGCGCCTTGTCCATGGCGGCGACGAACTCCTTGCCGCGCGCCGTCTCCGGCTGGCTGATGACGGCGGTCGGGATCCGGTGCGGGGTCGGGTTGGCCATCGCATAGGTGTAGGAGCCGGCGAAGAGTCCGGCGGCGGCAGCGACGATGAACAGCACTACGGTGGCGGGGAAGTACGGCGACCTCTTGTACGCGGCCCATTTCTCGCCACGGCTCGGCAGTCGGCCGTGCGCTCCGTGCAGGGTGACAGGTTCCAGGTCGGGTGCGCTCATGCATCGCCGTCCGCGTCGTGCCGGGCCCTGCTCGGCTGGACCCGTTTCGGTTCGCCCGGCATCTTCGGGTACTCCGGCGGGTACGGCATGTCGCCGAGCCCGCGTTCCTGCTCGTCCCGCTCCGCCAGCTCCAGCAGCCCGTCGAGCCGGAAGGCGTGCTCGTCCATGTCCGCGTGCACGTCGCCCACCTCCGCGTAGCGCTTCGGCATGGTCCTGATGTCGAAGTCGCCCGGTTCGGCGTCGTCGATCTCCTCCCAGCGCAGTGGGGCGGAGACCGGGGCGTGCGGAAAGGGGCGTACGGAGTAGGCGGAGGCGATCGTGCGGTCGCGGGCGGTCTGGTTGAAGTCGACGAAGATCCGCTCGCCGCGCTCCTCCTTCCACCAGGCGGTGGTCACCCGGTCCGGCATCCTGCGTTCCAGTTCGCGCCCGGAGGCGATGGCGGCGCGCCGGACCTCGGTGAAGGTCCACCGCGGCTCGATGGGGACGAAGACATGGATGCCCCGGCCGCCGGAGGTCTTGGGCCAGCCGCGCAGGCCGTGGTCGTCCAGCACGGATCGCAGCTCATGGGCGGCCCTCACCGCGTCGGCGTAGTCCGTACCGGGCTGTGGGTCGAGGTCGATGCGCAGCTCGTCCGGATGGTCGGTGTCGGCGCGCCGGACCGGCCAGGGGTGGAAGGTGAGCGTGCCGAGGTTGGCTGCCCAGATGACGGCGGCGAGCTCGGTGGGGCAGATTTCGTCGGCCGGCCGGCCGCTGGGGAACGCGATCCTGGCGGTGGGGATCCAGTCGGGGAGGTTCTTCGGGGCCCGCTTCTGGTAGAAGAACTCGCCTTCGACACCGTCCACGAAGCGCTGGAGGGTGGTCGGCCGGTTGCGCAGGGCGCGCGTGATGCCGGGGCCCACGGCCAGGAAGTACTCGGCCACGTCCCTCTTCGTGTAGCCCTTCTCCGGGAAGTAGACCTTGTCCGGACTGGACAGCCGTACGGCCCGTCCGTCGGCTTCCAGCTCCACCGCTGTTCCCGCTGCACCCATGACGGTCACGGTAGGCCCGGCTCACATATGCCGCATATCGGGAGACGTATGTCCACTTATGGGCAAGAATCGGGGCCATGGATCTGCCGGTGATGCCGCCAGTGAAGCCGATGCTCGCCAAGTCCGTCTCGAAGATCCCGCCCGGCATGCAGTACGAGGCCAAGTGGGACGGCTTCCGCGCCGTCGTGCACCGCGACGGCGACGAGGTGGTGATCGGCAGCCGCACCGGGAAGCCGCTCACCCGCTACTTCCCCGAGTTGGTCACCGCCGTCCGGGACAATCTGCCGCCGCGCTGTGTGATCGACGGCGAGATCGTGGTCGCGTACGACGGCCGGCTGGATTTCGACCGGCTCAGCGAGCGCATCCACCCCGCCGATTCCCGGGTGCGGCTGCTCTCCGAGCAGACCCCGGCCAGTCTGGTCGCCTTCGACATCCTGGCGGTGGGCGACGATTCGCTGCTCTCCACCAGGCAGTCCGACCGGCGCGCCGTTCTGGAGGCGGCCCTGTCCGGTGCGTCGGCCCCCGTCCATCTCGCACCGGCGACCACGGACCCGGCACTCGCCCAGCAGTGGTTCGAACGGTACGAGGGCGCGGGGCTCGACGGTGTGGTCGCCAAACCGCTCGATCTGCCGTACCGCCCCGACACCCGGGTGATGTACAAGATCAAGCACGAGCGGACCGCCGACTGTGTGGTGGCGGGGTACCGCTTCCACAAGAGCGGCCCGGTCGTCGGCTCGCTGTTGCTCGGCCTGTACGACTCCGACGGCGTACTGCAGCACGTCGGAGTCTGTGCGGCCTTCTCGATGAAGCGGCGCGAGGAACTGGTCGCGGAACTGGAGCCGCTGCGCACCGAATTCGCCGGCCACCCGTGGGCGGCCTGGGCGGACGCCGAAGCGCACGAGCACGCCCGGCTGCCCGGGACGCCGAGCCGCTGGTCCGGGAAGAAGGACCAGTCGTGGGTGGCGCTGAGTCCGGAGCGGGTCTGCGAGGTGGCATACGACCACATGGAGGGCGACCGTTTCCGGCACACCGCCCGGTTCCGCCGGTGGCGGCCGGACCGCGCCCCGGACGGCTGCACCTACGCGCAGCTGGAAGAGGTGGTGCGGTACGACCTGGCCGAGGTGCTGTCAGCCGGCGGACGCTGAGCCCGACGGGGTGGCGCACGGGTCCTCGCTCGTTCCCGGGTCGGGCGACGGGGACTCGGTGGCTCCGGCCGAGTCGGTCGGATCGGGGGATGCGGAGTCCGTCGGGCAGCCGGGGTCCGTGCCCGGGCCGGGCTCCGAGGTACTGGGGTCGGGGCTCGACGTGCCGGGGTCCGGGGAGGCCGGTCCGCTGTCGGTCGGATCGGGGGAGCCGCCCGGATCGGTGGGGTCCGGGGAACCGCTCGGGTCCGGGGAACCGGTCGGCGATTCGGTGGGCTTCGGGGACGTCGATGACGAGGGGCCGGGCGAACCGCCGGGCTGCGGGCCCACGATGATGCCGCCGCCCGGGGCACCGGGGCCGCCCACCGGGTGCGTCGGCCTGTTCGGTCCGCCCGCGCCGGGGCTCTTCGGTACGGGGCCCTTGCCGTCGGCCACCGGGTGGATGCCCTTGCGGTAGAACTCCAGCCAGGACAGCACGGTGCGCAGATAGGTGTCCGAGTGGTTGTAACTGAGGATCGCCCGGTCCAGATCGGCCTTCACCGAGAGATTGCGCGGTCCGGCACAGAGGTAGTACCCGGCGGCCAGGGCGGCGTCGTAGACATTGCTCGGATCGCGGCGGCCGTCGCCGTTTCCGTCCTTGCCCCAATGGGCCCAGGTGGAGGGGATGAACTGCATCGGGCCGACCGCCCGGTCGTACGTCCTGTCACCGTCGTACGCGCCGCGGTCGGTGTCCGGGATGTTGGCGAAGCCCGCGCCGTTGAGCACCGGCCCGAGGATCGGGCTCAGCGTCGTGCCGTGGGCGTCGACCCGGCCCCCGCCGGCCTGGCCGGACTCGACCTTGCCGATCGCCGCGAGCAACTGCCACGGCAAACGGCATCCGGGGTCGGTGCGGCCGAGCGCGCTCTGTGCCTTGCGGTAGGCGGCGAGCACCGTGGCCGGGATGCCCGCCTCGGCCCAGGACCGGGCGACGGCCGGGCTCTGCTGCACACCTGCCTTCGGCGGCTTCGGCGATTGCAGCGGCGGCAGTTCGGTGTGGTAGGAGTCGTCGTTGGACACGTGCGACCACTTGACCTCGTCGGCCTCCTGGCGCTCCTTCGCGGTCTGTTCATGGCGGACGAGTCCCGGTGCCTGGGACGCGGTGAGCGCGGCCATCGCGGCGACCGCGGCTGCCGTGCCGCCGATTCCGCGGCGCATGGTGCCGTTGAACCTCATGCGTGCTCCCCTCTCCCCCGGGTCACTGGGTGAACGTATCGATGGCGGAGATCCGCCAGGTGTCGCCGCGGCGAACAGCGTCCACGGCGAACATGGCCGCCGCGTAGGTCGTCTCGTCCGACTTGCCGGTACGGGTGTTGCTCTGGTCGGCGAAGATCAGCAGCCGGGCCCGGTCGCCGTCGAGGAGTTCCACACCGCTGTCCGTGACGGTCGTGGTGAGGACGAGCTTCTGCTTCTGCCCCTGGGCGCGTATCTGGGCGAGCATGTCCTCGTGCTGCTGGACCGCCTTGCCGACCAGGTAACTCTGCACCGCACGCCCGGACTTGCCGGGTGAGGCGTAGTCGTACGAGAACACCGCACCGACGGCCTCGGAGATCTGCCCCTTCACTTCGCTGGTGCGGCTGATGTCGGTGAGTGCGGTGTTCTGCCGGGCCGGGTCGTCGCGCAGGCCGGCGGCCGAGCTGAACGCCCAGGCTGCGAAGGCGCCGAGGAGCACGGTGAGGGCGCAGAGGACGGCGGGCAGCCGGATGCGGAGGCCAGGCGGCCGCTCGCGTCGCGATTCCGCCTGCTCCTGCTCCTGCGACTCCCCCGTGTCGACGTCGTCGGTGGCCTCGTCATCGACAGTGGTGTCTTCCGCGGCCGGGGACCCCCCGGGCTCGTCATGTGATGGGCCCGGGGGCCCGGGCTTGCGCGGCGGGGCGGTGGTGGTGGCGCGTTCCGCGGCGACGGTGGCCAGTCGGCGCTGCCGGTTGACGAGGTGACGGGTCGTCGACATGTCCTCAGGTCCTCTCGGATGACGGGGCGGGAGTCGGTGGCGTCAGCCGGCCGTATTGCCGACGGGCGCCTGGCCGAGGGCGCTGAGCTTCCACCCCTCGGAGGTACGGGTGAGCTGCCCGAGCATCCGGCTCTCCTTCACCGCGGGCTTGCCCTTCGGCGCGGTCACGGTGACCCGCAGCGCCACCATGACCCCGGCCTTGCCGGCCCGGTCGTCGAGCTCGGCCACCGCCCCGGACAGGACCTGCGCCGTGCTGACGGTCTTCGCCTGCCGGATCTGCTTCACGAACGCCTCACGCCCGTCGACGAGTTGCTTGTGCAGATCACCGGTGGTGGAGTCCTCCCAGCTGTCGAGGCCCTTCTCCAGCTTCTGGTGGTCAAGCGTGTTCATGTTCTGCACGGCCTGCTCGCCCGCAGCCAGCGCATCGTCGCGGACCTGCGCATACGCCGCCGATTCGTCGTGCGCCGCGTCGTACCGGGACAGTCCGCCCCAGCCGGCCGCGCCGGCCGCCGCGACGGTCAGCACGATCGCCACCGCCACCAGCGGGTTCCTGGTCATCCGTACCCGTGCCATTGCTGTCTCTCCCCTGCCGGCCGATCCGTGCTGAGTTGGGCGCGCGTGTGGGCTGTGCTATCTGGAGGTGATCTCGACGACGGTCCAGTGGCCGTCGCGCAGTTGGGCCGTGACCGAGAGCTGTGCCGCCGCTGTGGTGGCCGGCTTGCCTTCGCGTTCGTAGACCTGGTCGAGGAAGACGAGCAAGTGGGCGCTGTTGTCCGCCAGCCGGGTGACTCCGGCGCGTACGACGTGCGTGGTGAGCGTCAGCTTCTGGTCGGCCGCCTGCTTCTCGACCTGGCCGAACAGGGCCGCGTACTGCTGGAGCGCCTTGCCCGCCAGGAGTTGTTTCGCCGCCTCCTTGGTCACGCCCGTTGCCTGCGGACTGTAGGAGAAGACCTTGCCGAGCGCGTTGCTGACGTCGCCCGCGACGCGGGTGGTCGCCTCGCTGTCGGTCAGTGCGCGGTTCGAGGTGGCGGGGGTGTCGCGCAGTTGCCTGCCCTTGGCGAAGAGTCCACCGCCGGCGGCGATCAGTGCGACGACCAGTACCGCTGCCACGATGCGCGGCCACCGCCGGCCCGGCTCCGGCGCGTCCGGCCGCTCTTCGTCAACGGCTTCGTCGAGTTCTTCGACGTCCTCGACTTCCTCCGCTTCCACGTCCGTGCTCACGACCGCCGTCCCTCCCCGCCGCTTCATGCGCCGCCTCCGACCGGAATCGCCGTGAGCGCCTTGATCTTCCAGCCGTCCGCGGTACGGGCCAGCGTGGCCTCGAAGCGTTTGCGTTCGGTGCCGCCCTTGCCGGCGCGCGGGGTGACCTCGACATCGACGGTCGCGATCATCTCCGCCGTACCGGTCCGCTCGTCGAGCGCGGTGAGCGCCGCGTCCGTGACCTTGCCGCGCGCGGTGGAACCGGACTTCGTCAGTTCGCTCGCGTCCTTGCTCCGGGTGCGCTTCAGCTGGTCGTGCAGCGGCCCGGTCGAGGAGTCGAGCCAGGCGCCGAGGCCCGCGTCGACGCTCTTGGCATCCTTGCCGTCAAGGCTGTTCAGCCGGGCGAGGTGGTGTTTTCCGTCGGCCAGCGCCACATCACGGTTCTTCGCGTACGACAGGTCTTCGTCGCCGCGCGCCCGGGAGTAGGACCAGCCGCCCAGTGCACAGATCAGCACGGCTGCGAGCAGCACCGCCCATCCGCTCAGGGTCTTCGTACGGGATGTCATGCGCCGCCTCCCCGTCCGAGTCCCAGCAGGCCGGCCATGCCGTCGGCGGCCGGCGGGGTGTCCTCGGTGACGCCGAGCGCGCCGGGAAGCCGGTCCGCCGAGTCGTGCCCCAGGAGCATCGAACCGGGCTTGGCGGGCTCTGGCACGGCGCCGCCCTTCGGTGCGTTGGCGCTGCCTCGCACATTGATGCCGGTTCCGGGCGACGAGGTGCAGCGGGCCTTTGTGTTGACCGGCGGTCCTGCCGAGGTGTCGAGACCGTTGCGGTAGACCGTGGAGCCGTATCCGGCGGTGCAGGGCAGCGGTTCGAAGAAGGTGACCGACATGCCGAACCGGGCTCCGTTCTCGTCCACCGCGCTCGATCCCGCGGCTGCCACCGCGGGCAGTCTCACCAGCAGTTCCTCCAGCCCGCGCTGCCGGGTGACGGCGACCTCGGAGGTGGTGAGAAGGTTGGCGACGACGACGCCGAAGCTCGGGTCGAGGTCCCGCAGCAGTCCGCTGATCTGGCCGGTCGCATCGGGGGCGACCGCGATCAGCCTGCGCAGGTCGGTGTCCGATCCCTTGAGTTCCGCGGCCAGCTCCTTGGCACCGGAGGCGAATCCCTTGAGCGCCTCGCCCTGTTCGGCCTGGGTGCGCAGCACGGTCTCGCCGTCGACCATCAGCCGGGTGTTGGTGGGCAGTGCGTCGTCGGCCGCCTGGACGAAGTCGCTTCCGGTGTCCAGCAGCACCTGAAGGTCGTCGCCGCGCCCCTCGAACGCGGTGCCGAACTCGTCGACAACCGTGCGCAGGGATTCCAGATCGACGGAGCCCGCCAGGTCGTTGACACTGGTGAGGACATCCGTGACGGGGGCAGGGACGGTGGTGTCCGCCTGGTCGATGACCGAGCCGTTCGCCAGATACGGGCCCTTTGTGCGACTGGGACGCAGATCCACGTACTGCTCGCCGACCGCGGACAGGTTGGCGACGACGGCCTTGAGGCTGTCCGGGATGGGCGGGGCGTCCTTCTCGATGCGCAGTTCGGCCTCGACTCCGTCGTCGGTGAGTTCGATCGGCCCGACCCGGCCCACGGACACACCTCGGTAGGTGACGTTGGAGTGGGTGTACAGCCCTCCGGTACGCGGGAGTTGGACCGTGACGGTGTAGTAGCTGCGCATGCCGATGTAGTGGCCGAGGTCGGCGTACCGCACCCCGAGATGGCCGAGGACGAGCACCGCAATGATCAGGAAGGCGATGTTCTTCAGCCGGATGGCGAGGGTGATCATCAGCTGCTCCCCTTCGTGCCCGACGTCGAGACCGAGGGAAGAGGCAGCGGCAGCGCCGAGCCGGTGTTCTTGCTGGTACTGCTCGCGGAGGCCGGGGTGGCGTCCGGGTCGAGGGGCGGGATGATCTGTGTGCCGGGCATGGCCGTCACATCCAGGTAGACGTTGAGGTAGTCGCCCTTCACTCCGCGCAGTACCTCGTCCGTGAACGGGTAGGTGAGCAGCACCTGGAGGGAGTCCGGCAGGTCGCTGCCGGAGTCGGCGAGCGCCTTGAGGCTGGGGGCGATGGCCTTGAGGTCGGCGATCATGTCGGCTTTGCTCTTGTTGATCGTGTCGACGGCGACGGTGGAGAGGGTGTCGAGCGAGCGCAGCATGGTGAGGAGCGAACCGCGCTGTTTCTCCAGGACCTTCAGGCCGGGGCTGAGCCCGGTGAGGACCGTGCCGACGTCCTGTTTACGGGTGGCGAGGGTGGCGGAGAGCCGGTTGACGCCGTCGAGTGCGTCGGTGATGTCCTGCTTGTGGCCGTCCAGGTCGGTGACGAGGGTGTTGACCCGGCCCAGCATGGAGCGGATCTGGGGTTCCTGTCCGGCGAGTGCCTTGTTGAGCTCGGTGGTGATGGTCTTGAGCTGGTTGATGCCACCGCCGTTGAGGAGCATCGACAGAGCGCCGAAGACCTCTTCGACCTCGGGGTTGCGGTTGGTCCGCATCAGCGGGATCCGGTCTCCGTCGGCGAGCCTTCCTCGGGCGGTGCCGGTCGCGGGCGGCGAGAGCTGGATGTACTTCTCGCCGAGGAGGCTGGACTGTTCGAGGTGGGCGTAGGCGTTCTCGGGCAGCGCGACCTTGCCGTTGACCCGCATGGTGACCTTGGCGTTCCAGCTGCCCGGGTTCAGGGAGATCTTGGTGACGCGCCCGACGGCGACATCGTTGACCTTCACCGAGGACTGCGGGGCGAGGCTGAGCACGTCGGCGAATTCCGCGGTGATCTCGTACGGGTGGTCGCCGAGGTCGGCGCCGCCCGGCAGCGGCAACTGGTCGATGCCGGTGAACGTCGGCAGGCCGGCACCGGTGACGACCAGGGCCAGGCCGACGCCGACGGCCAGCACCGCGACGACCCCGGTCGTGCGGGCTCCGGGTCTGCGCAGGGCACGGCTCATCGGTTCGCCCCCTTCTTGTCCGTGGCGCTCTTCGCCGGGGTGCCGTAGACGGTGCCGACGGGCGGGAGCGGCAGGGCGGGCAGTGCCTTCTGCCGTGTGCCGTCGACCGGTGCGAGTCCCGCCAGTCCGGGGGCCGGGCCTTCGGTGAGCGGCCCGCCCATGGACAGCTCATTGAGGTTCGTACGGCCGTTGAGCGTGCGGTTCACCGGGTCGTAGGCGTTGATCACGTTGTCCGCGGCGAGCGGCAGCGTGTCCATCGACTCGGCGAGCGAGGCGCGCTGGTCGACCAGGGTCTGGGTGAGCGGCACCAGGGCGTCCACATTCGCCTTCAGGGCGCCGCGGTTCTTCTGGATGAAGCTCTTGACCTGGCCCAGAGCGGTGCCCAGCTCCTTCAGTGCCGCGCTGAGGTTCTCCTTGTCGTCGGCGAGGAACCCGGTGACGGAGTTGAGCTGCTGTTCGGCGGCGCGCACATTGCCGTCGTTCTCCTTCAGCACGGTGGTGAAGGTCTGCAGGTAGGACAGCGTGTCGAAGAGGTTCCCGCTGCTCCTGTCGAGGGTCTTGGTCGCCTTGCCGAACTGTTCGATGGAGTTCCCGATGGCTTTTCCGTTGCCGTCGAGGTTCTTGGCGCCGGTGTCGAGGAGCCCGGAGAGCGCTCCGTCAGCGTTGGCTCCGTCCGGGCCGAGGGCCGTGGAGAGCTCGGTGATGGAGTCGTACAGCTGATCGACCTCGACCGGTGTGGCGTTGTCCCCGGCCGGCAGTACGGCGTTGTCCGCGATCAGCGGCCCCCCGTCGTATGCGGGGGCGAGCTGGACGTAGCGGTCCGCGACGAGGCTGGGGGCGACGACCACGGCGTGCGCCTCCTTGGGGACCTTGATGCCCTTGTCGACCCGCAGGGTGACCCTGACCTCGTCGCCCCGCGGCGTGACCGATTCGACCTTGCCGACCTTGACGCCGAGGATCCGCAGGTCCGATCCGGCGTACACGCCGGTGGCCTGGTCGAAGTAGGCGGTGATGGTCGTCTTTCCTTCGTCGTCCATGGCCATCACACCGGTGGTGGCCGCGACGGCCACGACGGCGAGTCCGGCGCCGATGCCGACGATGCGCGTGAGTCTCATGTCAGCGGCCGCCTTGTTGCTCGGGTGGCATGCATCCGGTCGCCGGGGGTGTGCCGGCGGGCAGATAGTTCTTCGGGACGACGCCGCAGACGTAGTTGTCGAACCAGCGGCCGCTGCCGAGGGTGTTGCCGACGAGCCGGTTGTACGAACCGGCGAGCGACAGCACCTTGTCGAGGCTCTTGCGGTTCTTCACCAGTACCGCGGTGACCCGGCCGAGCGAGTCCAGGGTGGGCTTCAGCTGCTTGTTGTTGTCCTCGACGAGGCCGGTGAGCTGGGTGCCCAGGTTCCGGGTGCCGGTGAGCAGCAGATGGATGGAGTCGCGGCGCGCCTGGATCTCGCCGAGGAGCAGATTGCCGTCCTCCAGGAGGGTTTCGAAGCTGCTCTTCTTGTCGGCGAGCGTCTTGGTGAGCTGCTTGCTGCCCTTGAGGAGGGTGGCGAGCTGGGCGTCCCGCTCGGATACCGTCCGGGAGAGGGCGGAGAGTCCGTCGGCTGCGCTCTTCACGTCCGGCGGGGAGTCCTTGAAGGTGGCGGAGATCGTCTCGAAGCTCTTGGCGAGCTGCTCGGTGTCGATCTCCCCGATGGTTTCGCCGAGTCCGTTGAACGCCTGGGTGACGTCGTACGGGGAGGTGGTGCGGCTCACCGTGATGCGCTCGTGCGGGTCCTGCCGGGCGTCGCCCAGCGGGTCGACGGCGAGATATTTCTCGCCCAGCAGGGTCTTGATGGCGATGCCCACGGTGGAGGAGTTGCCGATCCAGACGTCCTTGACCTTGAAGTCGACCTTCACCTTGGAGCCGTCGAGCGAGACGCCGGTGACTTCGCCGACCTTCACTCCGGCGACCCGTACCTCGTCGCCTTCCCCGAGTCCGGCAGACTCGGTGAAGTCGGCGGTGTAGGTGGTGCCGCCGCCGATGAAGGGCAGCGAGTCGGCACGGTAGGCGGCCAGGCCGATGAGGGCGAGGACAAGCAGGCCGACGACGGCCACGGCGACGGGGTTGCGTTCCCGTACGGGTTTGATTCTCATGCCAGGCACCTCGGTTGGGTGATCGCGATGCCGGTGGGCGGGGCGCTGCCGTCCTCGGTCGTCACACCGCTGACCTTGGCCTCGCAGAGGTAGAGGTTGAGCCATGAGCCGTACGAGGCGAGGCGGCTGATCGCTTCCATCTTGGCCGGGGTCTTCTGCAGGAAGTTCTCGATCTGCGGAGTTCCCTTGCCCAACTGGTCGGACAGACGGCCGAGTTGCTTGATGTCGTCCTTCAGTGGCTTACGGCCGTCGTCCAGGAGGTCCGCGGTGACGGTGGTGAGCGCGCCCATCGCGGTGACGGCCTGGCCGAGTGGTTTACGGTCGCCGGAGAAGCCGGTGACGAGTTTCTGGAGGGTGACGACGAGGTCGTTGAAGCCGGCCTCGCGGTCGTTGACGGTCTTCAGGACCGTGTTGAGGTTCTTGATCACCTCGCCGATCACCTTGTCCTTGGCGGCGACCGTGCCGGTCAGCGAGCCGACGTGCTGGAGGATGCTGTCGACGGTGCCGCCCTCACCCTGGAGCACCTGGACGATGGAGCTCGCGAGCTGGTTGACGTCCGGCGGGGAGAGCCCTTCGAAGAGCGGCTGGAAGCCGTTGAAGAGCTGGGTGAGATCGAGCGCCGGGCTGGTGCGGGTGAGCGGAATGGTGGCTCCGGCGGCAAAGCTGCCGCCGACCGGCCCGGCGCCCCGGTCGAGGTCGATGTAGCGCTGGCCGACCATGTTGAGGTACTTGATCGAGGCGGTCACCGAGGCGGGGAGCTTGCGCCCCTTGCGGACGGCGAAGCCGACCTCGGCGAGCCGCTTGTCGGCCACCTCGATGGACTCGACCTGCCCGACCTTGACCCCGGCGATCCGGACGCTGTCACCGACGATGAGTCCGGTGACGTCGGTGAACCTGGCCTTGTACGTGGTGGTGCCGCCGACCCCCGTATTGGCGATGGACAGTCCCAGAACCGTGGTGGCAAGAACGGTCACCAGAATGAAGACGATCGATTTCGCGAGCGGTCCCGCGAGGGAGCTGCGCTTCACTTGAGCTTCACCTCCGCACCGCGGAAGGCCGGACCGATGAGCACGCTGCTCCAGTCGGGCAGGGTCTGCGGCTGGACTTTCAGTGAGGGAGCGACCAGCTCGTTGACGAGCCTGCTCTCCTGCGGTGAGTTGGGCATCCCGAGGGCAACGTCCCTGTCCGAGGGTGCGGTGCCGGTCGGTTCGTCGCCGCTCGGTGTGCCGGCCGCTTCGACCGCCTCGGCCGTGCGGGTGTCCGCGGTCGGTGCGGTCCGGCCCACGTACGGCACGGAGTAGCAGTGCGGTCCGCCGGTCGCGTCGTAGACCGGGGTGTCCTTGCCGGGCACATACTTGCCCTGGGACTTCACGGACTTGACGGTGACATGGAGCCCGGGCCGGCCGGTGCCCTTGCCGAGCGCCTTGTCCATGGCCGGGACGAAGCCGGCCATGGTCCGCAGGGTGCAGGGGAATTCGTCCGAGTACCGCGCCAGCAGTTCCAGAGTCGGCCTGCCCGTGGCGGAGAGCCTGATCAGGTTGTCCTTGTTCTCCTGCAGGAACGAGGTGATGTCCTGCGCGGAGGCGGTCGTGGACCCGTACAGGCCGGCGAGTTCCGCCTGCTGTTCGGCGATGGTTCCGCTGGTGGTGGTGAAGTCGGTGAGCGCGTCGAGGACATCGGGTGCCGCGTCCTCGTACACCTTGCTCACCTTCACGAGCTCCTTGATGTCGGCGTTGAGCGTGGGCAGTTGGGGGTTGAACTTCGCCAGGTGGGCGTCGAGCGTGAGCAGTGTGTCGCCGAGCTTCTCGCCGCGCCCTTCGAGTGCCTGGGAGACCGCGCCCAGAGTGGCGGCGAGCTTCTCCGGCTTCACCGCGGTCAGCAGCGGCAGGACGTTGTCGAGGACTTCCTCCAGCTCGATGGCGTTGCTGGACCGGTCCTGCGGGATGACGGACCCCGCCCGCAGTGACTGCGCGGACGGCACCTCGGGCGGTACGAGCGCCACGAACCGTTCCCCGAAGAGTGTGGTGGGCAGCATCTGGGCGGTCACGTCGGCCGGGATCCGGTCGAGTTTGCCGGGCTCGATGGCAAGGGTGAGCCGGGCTCCGTCCCCGTCGGCCGAGATGTTGCGGACCTGCCCGACCACGACACCGCGCAGCTTCACATCCGCGTTGTCGTGCATCTCGTTGCCGACGCTGCCGGTGCGTACGGTCACGGTGGCGTCGTCGGTGAAGTCCTTCTTGTACACCGAGACCGACACCCACACGAGCACTGCGGGCACGAGGAGAAAGGTGACTCCGGCGAGTCTGCGGCGAACGGTCTGCGTCCGGTGCGAGTTCATCAGCCGGCCACCTTCACCGTCGTCGTGGCACCCCAGATGGCGAGGGAGAGGAAGAAGTCGGTGACGCTGATGAGCACGATGGCGTTGCGCACGGACCGGCCGACAGCCACCCCCACTCCGGCGGGCCCGCCCGTGGCGTGGAAGCCGTAGTAGCAGTGGGCGAGGATCACCATCACGCTGAAGATCAGCACCTTGAGCACCGACAGCAGCACGTCGTCCGGGGAGAGGAAGAGATTGAAGTAGTGGTCGTAGGTGCCCGCGGACTGTCCGTTGAACAGGACCGTGATGTAGCGGGACGCGAGGTACGAGGAGAGCAGCCCGATCGCGTACAGCGGGATGATCGCAACGACCCCGGCGATGATCCGGGTGGTGACGAGGTAAGGCATGGACCGCACGCCCATCGCCTCCAGGGCGTCGACCTCCTCGTTGATCCGCATCGCGCCGAGCTGGGCGGTGAAGCCTGCGCCGACGGTCGCCGAGAGCGCGAGTCCGGCGACGAGCGGGGCGATCTCCCGGGTGTTGAAGTAGGCGGAGATGAAGCCGGTGAAGGCAGAGGTGCCGATCTGGTTGAGGGCCGCGTACCCCTGGAGGCCGACGACCGTACCGGTGAAGAGGGTCATCGCGATCATCACGCCGATGGTGCCGCCGATGACGCCCAGACCGCCGCTGCCGAAGGCCACTTCGGCCAGCAGCCGCTGGACTTCGCGCAGATAGCGGCGCAGGGTCCGCGGAATCCAGATCAATGCCCGTACGTAAAAGGTGAGTTGTTCGCCCGATCGATCGAGCCAGCTGAGCATCGACATCGGTCAGCTCCCCTTCGCGGGGACGATCTGGAGGTAGATCGCCGTGAGGACCATGTTCACGAAGAACAGCAGCATGAAGGTGATGACGACGGACTGGTTGACGGCGTCGCCGACGCCCTTGGGGCCGCCGCGCGGGTTGAGTCCGCGGTAGGCGGCGACGATGCCTGCGATGAAGCCGAAGATCAGCGCCTTGACCTCACTGATGTAGAGGTCGGGGAGCTGGGCCAGGGCGGAGAAGCTGGCCAGATAGGCCCCGGGGGTGCCGTGCTGCAGGATCACGTTGAAGAAGTAGCCGCCGAGCGTGCCGACGACGGAGACCAGACCGTTCAGCAGGACGGCCACCAGCATGGTGGCCAGGACACGCGGGACGACGAGGCGCTGGACGGGCGATACGCCCATGACCTCCATCGCGTCGAGTTCCTCGCGGATCTTCCGTGAACCGAGGTCCGCGCAGATGGCCGAGCCTGCCGCGCCGGAGATCAGCAGCGCCACGATGATGGGGCTGGCCTGCTGGATGACGGCGAGGACGCTGGCACCGCCGGTGAACGACTGGGCGCCGAGCTGCTGGGTCAGCGAGCCGACTTGGAGGGCGATGACCGCGCCGAACGGGATGGAGACGAGTGCGGCGGGCAGGATGGTGACGCTGGCCACGAACCAGAACTGCTCGATGAACTCCCGTACCTGGAAAGGTCTGCGGAAGATCTCGCGGCTCACGGTCCCGGCGAGGGAGAACAGTTTTCCGGTCTCGCGCAGCGGAGCGAGCAGCCGTGTCGGAGGTCGCCGCTCCGGGGCCTTCCGCGAGGTCGCGTCGGCCGCGTCGCCCGTGGAGCGCCCGGGGGGCCGCACCGGCATGGGGGCCGTCACGGGCGTCCACCGCCCGCGGCCGGGGTGTAGCTGTTCATGATGGCGGTACGGGCGGCCTCCGGCAGCTGGCCCATCATCGACAGGACCCGCTCCCGGCGGCGCAGGGCCGCCTGCCGTACGGGCATGCCCAAAGACGGTTCCAGCTGCGGTACGACGGTGCGCGGGCCGTTGGCGGAACTGATGCCGGTCCCGTAGCCGTTCACCTCCTCGGCGGCGAGGGTCGCGGCGTCCTTCTCCTCGGCCATCCCGATGGGGCCTTCTCGGCGCCCTGCGAGGAATTGGGAGACGACCGGCACATCGCTGGTGAGCAGCACCTCGCGCGGCCCGAAGGTGACGAGGTTGCGGCAGAACAGCATGCCCATGTTGTCCGGCACAGTGGCCGCGATGTCGAGGTTGTGGGTGACGATGAGCATCGTCGCGTCGATCTGCGCATTGAGATCGATGAGCAGCTGGGAGATATATGCGGTGCGGACCGGGTCGAGTCCGGAATCCGGTTCGTCGCAGAGAATGATCTGCGGGTCCAGTACGAGGGCGCGGGCCAGACCGGCACGCTTGCGCATGCCGCCGGATATCTCGCCGGGCAGTTTGTCCTCGGCACCGAGGAGACCGACGATGTCGATCCGCTCCATGACGATCCGGCGGATTTCCGATTCCTTCTTGCGGGTGTGCTCACGCAGCGGGAAGGCGATGTTGTCGAAGAGCGACATCGATCCGAAGAGGGCGCCGTCCTGGAACATGAGACCGAAGAGTTTACGGGTCTCCATGACCTCGCGCTCGGGACTGTTCACCATGTCGACACCATTGATGAGGACGCGTCCCTGCTCGGGCTTCAGCAGACCGATGATGGATTTCAGGAAGACGGTCTTGCCGGTGCCGGAGGGGCCGAGCATCACGCTCACCTCACCGGCGGGCAGTGTGAGGGTGACGTCCTGCCAGATGTTCTGCTTGCCGAAGGACTTCGTGAGGCCCTCGACGACTACTTCGATTCCCATCGGCCCTCCTTCGAAGTTGTTGTGAACGAAGTCATCTGTCAGCGCTCCGGCTCTGAGAAATCCAATGGCGGCTCGTCACACATGCACCAGGGGGCGCACGTTATGTCCGTCGAAACCGCCAGGACAAGCCGTTGAACAGCGGAAATCGACGAACCAGGTGCTGGGCGTGGATCACTTGTCACCGAGTGACAAAGCTGTGCACCGGCTTTGTCGGAATCTGCGCAAGGTCTCCGGCGTGCAGACTGGGGTTCCGTGGCCCATGGAGGCCGGAGCCACGACGACTCCAGGTGCGCCGAACGAGCAGTTGCGGACACGTTTCCGCGCCGCTCAACTGGGACGCTACGGCTCGGTAACCTGCCTTCGCAATAGCGGTTCCCGAACTTTTTGCGCGGTGATCAATGGTCACATTGTTTTTGTACGCGGGTGAGTAGTCGAGGCCGCGCACTTGTCGATAAGTGAGTCCTCCGACGGGCCGGCACATATGCGTCCGCCCCGCCCGGAAGAATATTCGGGCGGGGCGGACGGCAATGACCGACAATTCCCGATGCATTACGGGAACGGGTCGAGCAGGAGGCACGCCTACCGCAACACTCCGGCGTGCCAGTTCTCCGCGAGCAGCCGACCGGCGCCGGGCACGGCCGCGCCCGGTGTGGCCAGGCCCGCCGTGTAGGTGGCGGTGTCGTTGAGTACCAGGTTGTTGGTCCCGGACGCCGAGGGCAGCGCAGTCTTCAGATTGACCGCCCAGTTCAGCTCGCCGAGCCCGAGGGGTCCGCAGCCGCTCACCGAGGGAACGGCGAAGGCGGCGTCACCCTGGGCGTTGCCGGTCAGCGCGACCCTGTTCATCACACCCCGGGTGTTCGGCGTGCCGTCGGCGTCGAACCGCTGGCTGCCCAGCGCCGGTGCCGTGAGGTTCTGCGGACGGAGCAGGACCGGGTTGGATGTGGTGCCGATGTAGCACTTGGACCCCAGGAACGGGTTCTCCAGGTGGATCCGGACCGGAATGTCGACGATCGGCTTGCCGCCGGTCATTCCCGCGGTCAGATCGAAGTTGCTGGGTGTGCCCGCCGACTGCACAGTGGCAATCACCCGGTTGAGGCTGTTGTCCGTCAGCTGCTCACAGATGCCCGAGACCAGCGGAATCCCGCTGGGGCACATGAGGCCGAGCAGACCGCCGGGAATCTCCGTCGGGGCTCCGACGATCGCCCCGCCCGCGGGCGCCACGATCCTGGACGCCCCCGTGGCCGCGTTGCGGACGACGCCGAACTGAAGGTCGTTGGCACCGGTCGTCGCTTCGGTGTTGCCGAGCTTGATGGACCCGCTCCCGGAGTGCGAGGCCACACATATCGCGATCTCCGTCTGGCCGTCCGCGGCCAGCATGGCCGGGTCGTCGACCGGACAACGGGTGAAGGGTGCCCAGTTGCCGTTCATCTCCTGGGCGGAAGCGGCGCTCGCCGGCGACGTGCTCAAGGGAATACCGACAGCCACCGCCACCAGGGCACCGAAAAGAGCAGGTCTGACACGTCTCGGGGCAGCACTCATTGATCGTCCAGCCTTTCGGATCGAGGGCAGGGCGCGCGGGTGCGCCTGCTTCAGCGTTCAGGGGTGGGCTTGAGGGGCGGGCAGATCGACTTCGGATTGCCCTCCACGCACAGCGGAGCCTGCGTCATCTTCACGTAGTTCCCCTTACCGGATACCGAGGCGGTGAACAGACTGTCCAGATCCTCCGTCACACCGCATCCGCTGAAGGGAGGTATCTCGGCATACCCCGTGAGAGGCCCGCCGTCGTTCACGGTGTAACCGGACGGAGGCAGTTGGCGGCCCGTCACCCCATCACCCTTGAGCACGAGGCGCATCGGACGGGCGGAGCGGCACTGGGGACCGACTTCCAGTGGCTCTCCATTCACCTTCACGTCATACAGGCGAACCCACATGTCGGCAGCCGCGGTTGTCGTTTCGCGGAACCGGTTGTCAGGGGTTCTCTTCCGCCAGGAAATGGTCGCGATGTCAATCTTTCCGTCGAGGGACAACTCGACCTTCGCGGTGGTCGGCATGAATCCGAAGGTAAGAAATGTCGCCTCCGTCGGCGGCATCTGCGGCTTCCCGTTGTAGTCGACTTT
This sequence comes from Streptomyces sp. NPDC058239, assembly GCF_042882185.1. Taxonomy (NCBI): domain Bacteria; kingdom Bacillati; phylum Actinomycetota; class Actinomycetes; order Kitasatosporales; family Streptomycetaceae; genus Streptomyces; species Streptomyces sp. NPDC058239. Next base: position 265,440 of record NZ_JBHVWS010000004.1, on the reverse strand, counting down.
CCCGTCCGTCATGAGCCATGTGGCCGAGTCGTCGGGGCATACGAGATTGATGCCCATCATGTAGTTCAGCCGGAGAACGAGGTATCCCGGATCCTTGAACAACATGGCACCATTGAGCTTCTCGGCGTTCGAATAGCCCGCCATGTAACCGCTGCCGGGCCTGGAACCGTTCGGCGGCGGGAGCGGCACGGGCTCCTGCCCCTTCGGGAAGTAGCACCCTTCCGGTGGCTGCACCTTGCCCGGCACGATCTCGTCGTCTCCCGCGGCGGCCGCCTCGGGCCGCCCGGGGGAGACGATCCCGGGAACGGGCACCTGCGGTGCTTCCGACCCCGGCGGCGTGTCCACGGCTCCGGACGGCACACCGACGGTCCCGAGCTCCACCGGCTGGTCGGCAGCCGGCTTGCAGGAGACGGGAAGCACCGACGGTGTCGCAGTGTCGTCACCGGTCGCCTCCGTGGTCAGCTCGAGATCGAGTTGTCCCACGGTGAACGCGATGTCACCGCTGGAGCGCGGGGTGATGGTGGGCACCGCCCCTGTCGCCCGCACCGAAAGATCGTCCTGCGCACCGACGGTCGTTTCGGCAATGCGCAAGCCCTGCCAGGACACTTCGGTCGACTCACCGCGCTGCGTCACCTCTGTCACGAGTTGTGTGACGCCGGACACCTGCTTCGAGCCGGTGCCGAGGAATTCGGCGAGGGGCGCACGGGGAAGGGTCAGCGAGACGGACACTTCCTCGGGCTGAATCACCGATCCGGCGCTCGACGTCACCGGCAGCCCGGCCGTCACCCGGACGGCAACCGGCTGGGGTCCGGCCGAGAATCCGCAGGAGTAGGTGAGATCCGCCTCGACCACGTGGGTGTCGCTCGCGGAACCCGTGCCCGGAACCAGCCCGGCCGCCAGGGCCAGCACGCCGACGGTGCCTACATGCGCCACCCGCCGCATCCGGCTCGTCCTGAATCTCATCTCGCCAACCCATCATCGTTTCGGAGCCGAGTGCTCGGGTGCGGGGGACAGCGTGGAGCGGCAGCCGCGAACTGTGTGACGGCGACGCCTCTGCCACACAGTTCGCAGGCGTCCTGGCTAGCGGCTCACGGAGAGGTGACCGTGAGCGGCTTCGCCAGCTTGTAGACCGCCGAGAACTGGGCGGCGTCGCCGTTGTTCATCAGCCCGGAGCAGTTGTTGACGTTACTGATGGTGAGTCCCGCACCGTTGGTGATGGAAAGCTCACCCGTGGCGTTGTTGTACTGGGCGTTGCTCGCCGAGCCGGTGATCGTGGCAGTGCAGACGCCGAAGAGCGTGTCACCGGTGAGCGTCACCTCGACACCCGACAGATTGCCGGTGGTGATCCCGCCGCTGTAGCCGGTCGCGTTGAGGTGGATCGCCGCACCCGTCATCTCGGCACTGAATGTCGAACCCAGCGGGCCGTCACACGGGTCGTTCACGGCATCACCGAAGGTGGCGACATTGATCTGCGCGAGGTTGTCCCCGGTGGGGTACGTACCGCTGGGAGCGGATCCGTTGGCAACGGCCGAGTAGCAGGTCACCCCCTGATTGGAGTCCAGGTCGAGCAGGTCGGCCGTGGTCCCGGCCTTGAGCGACGCCGCGAACGACCCGTCCGCGTTCGGATTGACGACGGTCCACTGGGCCTGCGCGGTGGCCGAGGCCGAGGTGGCGGTCAGGCCGAACGCGGCAGCGGCCACAGCGGTGGCGAACAGGGAACGCTTGATGATGCTTCTCACGGAAACAGCCTCCGAAGGGAGTGGAGTTGGACGTACCCGATTACCCCGTACCGCACCCGGTAATGGGCTCGGTACGAGGGCGGCTCACATCGTGGATCGCAGAAGTCCTTGGACTCGACTGCGTGATCGAACTCCGTGCGGATCGAACGTTACGAGCCAGTAGCCCAACGCTGCAATACCCGGCGCAGAAATTCCCTCACCCTCTCGATAACCGCATTCCGCCTTAGCGAGAACTCAGCAGATCACCACGATTTTCTATACGAAAGTGAGTAGTTACGCCGGGACCGCGTGCCGGGGGAGCCGGAGGACACTCACCTCGGGCGCAGTCATCGACGACGGACCGCACCGACAGGGACCACGTGCTCGTCCGTAAGATCGTCGGCCGGGCGACCGAATGCAATCGGGGCACACCTGGCGCGTCGCCGCCGAACAGCGCGGAACCTCATGGATCCGTCCCGCCGGCCCGACACTGCGAACCGGATTATTCAGCACCACAGGATGACTGACGGATTATCCACCATGAGGAACGCCCACGAAATCGATCCACGACTCGCGGATATTTCACCAGCCGATGACGAATGACCCGTCACACCATTCTTCTCCTTCGAGGATCCACCCTCGTGACCCCTTCGACCGTGTCCCCGATGCATCCCTTCATCGACCTTACCCAGGGTTACTTTCTTGTTGCCGGGAGAGTAGATGTCTGAAAAACATTGTCCTGAAGTGAGCACTCCCGCCCCACCTGCACCGGAGCACCACAACGGGGCCGAGATGTGTGCCCCCTGCACTTCGATCTTGTCCAAGTGGTGGGCACAACCGCTCACTTGGTCTATCTTCATCGCGGACTTGGTACGCACCTGTCGGTTCGTGGGAGCGCTTTCCCCCACCGCCTGAACCCCCCACCGGGCGCCGGAGAGCAAGGGGACAGTCATGCCGAAACTCATACAGCCGTCGGACACGGGTGATCCGCTGGGGCCGCTCCCCCAGGAATTCGCCGCGATCATGCGACCCGAACTGCCCAGCCTGATCAAGGAGATCGGTGTCGAGGTCACCCGGGCCTATCCGGAATACGCCCGGCTGCTCAGCGGTCCCAACGGACAGGCCATTCGCGTCGGCGTCGAGCAGAGTCTTTCCTCATTCGTGGACCTGGTCGCCGAGCCATCCGCGTCCACCTCTCTGCGTGACGACATGTGCCGTCGTTTCGGACGTTTCGAGGCATATGAAGGCCGCACAATGGAGACGCTTCAGGGTGCTTATCGACTGGGCGCCCGAATTGCGCTGCGCCGGGCCAAGAAGGTCGGCCGGAGTTACAACTTCTCACCGACCCTCATGCTCAGCTTCGCCGATGCGCTCTTCGCCTATATCGACGAGCTCGAATCCCTGTCCAGGGAGGGCTTCCTGGAGGTGCAGTCGCAGACCGGCGAGCAGAGCGAGGCCATGCGCCGACGCCTGCTGCACCTGATCCTCGCCGGCCGCCCCGCACCCCGTACCGCCATCGCCGAACTGTGCGAACAGACGGGGTGGGCGCTGCCCGAGCAGGTCACCCTGGTCGCGCAACGCTCTCCCGCCGGCCTGGACCGGGCCGTAGCGGACCGCGACATCCTGGCCGATCTCAGCGACCCCCAGCCGCACTTACTCATCCCCGGCGCACTCGACGACGCGCGAAGACGCATGCTGGACCAGGCCCTCCTCGGCACCCGTGCCGCGATCGGCCTGACGGTCCCCACCGCCCTGGCCTCGGACTCGATCCGCTGGGCCCGCCGCGTCCTCGAACTCGTCGACGCGGGCGTCATCGACGACGCGCCCGTCATCCTCTGCGAGGACCACCTCATCACCCTGTGGCTGCTCTCCGACCCGGTCCTCGTCGACCAGCTCGCCCAGCGGGAACTGGCGCCGATCTCCGGGATCAGCGCCACCCGGCGGGAGCGGCTGATCGAGACGCTGCGAATCTGGCTGGACACCCGCGGCACCGCGGCCCACATGGGCGAGCTGCTGGATGTGCATCCACAGACGGTCCGCTACCGGATGCGCAATCTTGAGTCCATCTTCGGCAAGCAACTGACCGACCCCGAGAGCCGGTTCTCCACCGAGGCCGTGCTGCGCGCGCTCCAGTTGCGGTCCCGGGGTGACGAATCCCCCCTGTGAGTCGGCTTTCAGCCGGATCACGGTGCTCACCCCGAGTCAACTTACTTACGGGTAAGGCAAAATAGCCGGTCACTCCCAAACGGTTGCCACACGGAGACGTTCTCAACGAGAAACCCGGAACTGCGTCCCGTACATATGGAGAAGTCGGCCGCCCATGCGGCGGCCGCGCCGAGAACCGTCTCCTGGCCAACCATCCGAGAGGGAACCCCCCATGACCGCCTCGCACCTCCTCGTCCCCGTGCCGATCCCGGACCGGGTCGCCGCGCTGATCGGGTCCTGCATCCCGCCGCACATCGTGGAGGCGGAGTTCGACGCCGAATGCGCCGCGCGCGAGGTGCGCAGGTTCCGCGGCCCGCGGCTCTGCGTCGAGGACCAGGCCGACCGCGAGCAGTCACTCGCCGAGCTGGCCCGCGCCAACAAGATCCTCGCCGCCCACCACCCCCGACTGCCGGTGCGCCCCGGCAGCTCCTGGTGAGCCGCCCGCACCTCCCCCACTCCACTTCTACCTTGCGAAGGGACGGCACGGCCCTTACCTTACTCAAAAGTAAGTTTACTCCGGAGTAAGGAACTGGCGTGGCCGACAACAGCAGCGGCAACCTCACCGACGAACTGGCCGGGCTCGACTTCGCGGCCGTCTCCCCCGGGGAGTTCGCCCGGATCGTGAAGGGCCTGTCGGCCAAGCAGCTCGGCGAGGTCATGCACGGCGAACTGCGCTCCCGCGTACTCGGCGAAGTCTTCGGCCGGATGAAGCAGCAGTTCCGCCCGGAGGCCGCGGGGCAGCTGAAGGCCCTGATCCGCTGGAAGATAACCGGCGACAGCGAAGCGGTTTTCGAAACCTCGATCTCCGAGGGCCGCTGCACCGTCAGCGAGGGCCGTTCCGAGGCCGAACCACGCACGACGCTGGTGATGGGGGACGCCGAGTTCCTCAAACTGGTCTCCGGCAACGGCAATCCCGTGACGATGTTCATGATGCGCAAGCTGAAGGTCGCCGGTGATGTCTCGCTGGCCTCGGGCCTGACCCGCTACTTCGACATCCCGAAGGCCTGAGACCATGAGCTACTTCTCGCTCGCCCTCACCGAGGAGCAGCAGGATCTGCGCAACTGGGTGCACGGCTTCGCCGCCCAGGTCGTCCGCCCCGCAGCCGCCGAATGGGACGCACGGGAGGAGACCCCGTGGCCCGTCATCCAGGAAGCCGCACGGATCGGCCTGTACGGCTTCGAATCCCTCGCGGACATGTACGGCGACCCCTCCGGGCTCTCCCTCCAGATAGCCAACGAGGAACTGTTCTGGGGCGACGCCGGAATCGGCATGGCGCTCTTCGGCACCTCCCTCGCCGTCGCCGGAATCTTTTCCTCCGGCACTCCGGACCAGCTCGCCGAGTGGGTGCCGCAGTGTTACGGCGACGAGGACGACCCGAAGGTCGCCGCCTTCTGCGTCTCCGAACCGCAGGCGGGCTCCGATGTCTCCGCGATGACCACCAGGGCCCGTTACGACGAGGCACGCGACGAGTGGGTACTGACCGGCCAGAAGGCCTGGATCACCAACGGTGGCATCGCCGGGGTCCATGTGGTCGTCGCCTCCGTCGATCCGTCGCTCGGCGCCCGCGGTCAGGCCGCGTTCATCGTGCCGCCCGCCACCAAGGGTCTCGTGGCGAGCCGCACCATCAAGAAACTCGGCCTGCGCGCCTCGCACACGGCGGACGTCTTCCTGGACGACGTACGCGTTCCCGGGCACTGCCTCCTCGGCGGAAAGGAGAAGCTGGACGCCCGGCTGGCCCGTGCCCGCGAGGGTACGAACGCCAAGGGGCAGGCGGCGATGGCGACCTTCGAGGTCAGCCGCCCGACCGTCGGCGCACAGGCGCTGGGCATCGCGCGCGCCGCGTACGAGTACGCGCTGGAGTACGCGGGTCAGCGGGAGGCGTTCGGCCGGCCCGTCATCGAGAACCAGTCGATCGCGTTCGCACTGGCCGACATCCGTACCGAGATCGAGGCCGTACGGCTGCTGATCTGGCAGGCCGCGTGGATGGCCCGCAACGACCGGACCTTCGACGCGGGCCAGGGCTCCATGTCCAAGCTGCGGGCGGGCGAACTCGCCGTGTCCGCGACGGAGAAGGCCATCCAGATCCTGGGCGGCGCCGGATACAGCAGGGAGCATCCCGTCGAGCGGATGTACCGCGACGCCAAGATCTACACGATCTTCGAGGGGACGAGCGAGATCCAGCGGCTGGTGATCGCGCGGGCGATCTCCGGGCGCCACATCCGCTGATCACTTCTGCACGGATGCCGGGGCGCGCCCGGTCGCGCGCCCCGGCATCTTTGGCTGCTCGCGCCCCTCGTGGCCGCATCCGGGTCGCCGCCCGGATTGGGATCGGCCACGGCCGGCGTGAGAATGTCGGGCAGTGGCGGCGACCCGGATGCGGTCGACTCGTCCGGGGCGGACCTCATCACCTCCGGGTCCGTGCCGGGCGACGCCGTCGACGTCATTGATCCACTGTCCGCCGACACACCTCATGGGGGAACGCCATGCCCGCCGGCCCGCGCCCGTCCGTCCTCTTCGTCACCGACCTCGCCTACGAGGCCCGCGGTCGCCGCTACTGCGACGAGGACATCTATCTGACGTCCCGGCTGCGCGAGGAATTCGATGTCGCTCTCTGCCACCCCCGGGACGCCGCCGCGCTGCTCGAAGGTTTCGACGCGGTCGTCGTACGCAACAGCGGTCCGGTGCTGCACTACCAGGAGGCGTACGACGCGTTCTGCGCGCGGGCGCGGGAGCTGGGCGTACGCGTCTACAACCCGCTGCACGGCCGCGGGGACATGGCGGGCAAGCAGTATCTGGTCGATCTGAGCCGGGGCGGGTACCCGGTGATCCCCACGGTGGACCGGGCGGCGGATCTGGGGCTGCTGCCCGCGGCCGCGGAGTATGCGGTCAAGCCGAAGCTGGGGGCGGACTCGGTCGGGCTGCGGTTCATACGGGAGGCCGCGCTGCCGGAGAGCGAGGACGGCACGCTGCTCGTCCAGCCGCGGATCGACTTCCGTTACGAGGTGTCGTTCTACTTCATCGACCGCGACTTCCAGTACGCGCTGTACGCACCGCATCCGGAGCAGCGGTGGGTGCTGGAGCCGTACGAGCCGAGCGCGGCGGATCTGGAGTTCGCCCGGAGTTTCGTCGAGTGGAACAGTCTCGACCATGGCATCCAGCGGGTCGACGCCTGCCGGACCGCGGCGGGCGAGCTGCTGCTCGTCGAGTTGGAGGATCTCAATCCGTATCTCTCGCTGGACCGGGTGGCGGAGCCGGTGCGGGAGGCGTTCGTGACCCGTATGAAGGCTTCCGTGCGGGATCTGCTGGCCTGACGCCACGTCCGGCCGTCCCCCACATGCGGGGGACGGGGGCCGGTGTGAGGGTGCAAGCGTGACTACTGCCAGCGAGACCGCCCCCGCCGCGCAGAGTGCCGCCGCGCCACCCGTACTCGATCCGCGCCGCAGGAACATCGTCTTCGCGACGATCGTGCTGGGGATCCTGCTGGCCGCCCTGGATCAGACGATCGTCGGCACCGCACTGCCGACGATCGTCTCGGATCTCGGCGGCGCCGCACATATGTCCTGGGTGGTCACCGCGTATCTGCTCGCCGAGACGGTGGCGACGGTCCTGGTCGGAAAGTTCGGCGACCTGTTCGGCCGGAAGATCATCTTCCAGCTGTCGGCGATCATCTTCATCACCGGCTCGTTCCTGTGCGGCCTCGCGACCAATATGACGCTGCTGATCGTCTGGCGCGGACTGCAGGGCATCGGCGCGGGCGGGCTGATGGTCACCTCGATGGCGCTGATCGCCGATGTGATCCCCTTGCGCGAGCGCGGCAAGTACCAGGGTGCGCTGGGTGCGGTCTTCGGGGTGTCGACGGTGATCGGGCCGCTGCTGGGCGGGCTCTTCACCGACCATCTGAGCTGGCGCTGGGCGTTCTACGTCAATGTGCCGATCGCGATCGTGGTGGTCATCGCCGCCGCCCGGACGATCCCGTCGGTGAAGGCCGCCGGGCGGCCCGTGATCGACTATCTGGGCATCGCGATGGTCACCGTCGGCGCGAGCGCACTGATCCTGGCGACCAGCTGGGGCGGCAATGAGTACGCATGGGGATCGCCCGTCATCATCGGTCTCTTCGCGGGCGGCGCCGTGGCACTGGCGCTTTTCTGCTTCGTGGAGTTCCGGGCCCAGGAACCGATGCTGCCGATGCGGTTGTTCCGGAATCCGGTGTTCACCGTCTGCTCGATCCTGAGCTTCATCGTGGGATTCGCGATGCTCGGCGCGATGATCTTCCTCCCGACGTATCTCCAGTACGTGGACGGCGACTCGGCGACCCTGTCGGGTGTGCGGACGCTGCCCATGGTCGTCGGGCTGCTCGTCGCCTCGGTCTTCAGCGGCAATGTGGTCTCCAAGACGGGCCAGTACCGGATCTTCCCCATCGTGGGCTCGCTGATCATGGCGGTCGGGCTGTTCTTGCTCTCCCGGATGGGCCCGGACAGCGGAGTGTGGCTGGAATCGCTCTACATGCTGGTGCTCGGGGCCGGCATCGGCCTGTGCATGCAGGTGCTCACGATCGCAGTGCAGAACACGGTCGACTACTCGGATCTGGGTACGGCGACGTCGGGTGTGACGTTCTTCCGTACGCTCGGCAGCTCCTTCGGTACGGCGGTCTTCGGCACGATCTACGCCAATGCGCTGAAGCCGAATCTGACCGACGGGGTCGCGGCGGCGGCCCGGGCGGGCGGCGACCCCGCGGTGCTGGCGAAGGCCGCGCAGAGCCCGCACGGGCTGCACGGTCTGCCTGCCGCGCAGTCCGCGCCACTGGCCCAGGCATACGCCGACACACTGCACACCGTGTTCCTGTGGACGGTGCCGGTCGCGGTCCTGGGGTTCGTCGTGGCGCTCTTCCTGAAGCAGGTGAAGCTGCGCGACACGGCGCGGGTCGGCTCGACGGACATGGGCGAGGGATTCGCCCAGCCCGGCGCCGGCGACTCGGCCAAGCTCCTGGAATTCTCCGTGGCCAAGATCCTGCACGGAGCGGGTGGGGACACGGCACGGCGGATCGTCGCGGAGTCGGACACCCGGCTGGACATGGCGGGAGCCTGGGCGGTGATGCAGGTCGAGCTGTTCACCCGGATGGTCGGCCATGCGGGTCTGAACCTGATCGCGACCCGGCACCGGGTTCCGCCGGAGGTGCTGGTGCCGGTCTTCGACCGGATGATCGAGGAGGGCTACCTCACCGGCGACGGTCATCTGTTCATGCATACGGCCGCCGGGAGCCGGGAGGCCGCGGCGATCAACGACGCGTGGGCGCGGTGGCTCAATCAGCGCCTGGACGAGAACGGGGCACGCCCGGACGACCGACAGCTGCGGACGGCGGTGGATGTGATCGCCAAACGGTTGCTGGCGGAGGACCTGGCACAGGAGCTCTCGCCGGAGAGACCGCGGGTGGAGGCCGCCATCTGAGTGGGCCCGGTCACCGCGCGGCCGGGTCAGTCGACGAAGACCGCCGTCGAGTACACCCAGGCGCCCTCGGACCGGACGAAGCGGCTCTTCTCGTGCAGCGAATCCGGCCGCCCGTTGTCGGTGCAGTGCGCGCGGAAGGTGACCGTTCCCGTGGTGTGGAACGCGCTGCCGTCCGTCGTCTCCAGGATCTCCAGGCGCACCCACCGCATCCCTGGATCGAAGTCGACGGCAGGCGGCCGGGTGTCGGGGTGCCAGGTGCGGAGCAGATACGCCTCGTCCCGGACGACGAATGCGGCGTACCGGGAGCGCATCAGCGCCTCGCAGGTCGGCGCTGCGACGGTCCCGGCGTGCAGGCGGCCGCAGCAGTCCGCGTAGGTGGCGGACAGGCCGCACGGGCACGGCGACTCCGCGGTGATCGCGGGCGTCCGCGCTTGGGCGGTGGCGGACCGCTTCGGTCGTGTGGTGCGTCGTGACATGCGTCCATTGTCACCTGCGGCCCGGCCGGTTCAGCCGGCCGGGGTGAAGCGGCGACGGTACTCGCTGGGGGTCAGACCGGTGCGGCGGCGGAGCTGGGTCCGCAGATTCGTCGCCGTACCGAGTCCGCTGGTGCGGGCGACCACGTCGAGGCGTTCCTCGCCGCGCTCCATCAGCCGGCAGGCGAGGGTGATCCGGCATTCGGTCAGCCAGCCGAGCGGGGTCGTGCCGAGCTGGGCGCGGAAGCGGCGGTGCAGGGTGGCCGGGCTCACGGCGGCGCGGGCGGCGAGGCCGGTCACCGTGAGGTCTGCGGCGAGGTTTTCCTCGGCCCAGGCGAGGAGCGGGCCTAGCGAGGTGTCGGGGACGTCGGGCAGGGGGTGCTCGACGAACTGGCGCTGGCCGCCGTCGCGGTGGACCGCGAAGACCAGACGGCGGCTCACGGCGGCCGCGATCTCCGCGCCGTGGTCGGAGCGGATGATGTGGAGACCGGTGTCCAGGGCGGCGGCGCTGCCGGCTGCGGTGATCACCCGGCCGTCGTCGACGAACAGCACATCGGGGTCGAGGTGGACCTGCGGGTGGCGGGCGATGAAGGCGTCGGCCCAGCGCCAGTGGGTGGTGGCCCGTCGGCCGTCCAGCACTCCGGCGGCGGCCAGCGTGAACGTACCCGTACAGAAGCTGACCAGCCTGGCTCCCCGGGCGTCCGCGCGTCCGATCGCGTCGAGGACGGCCGGATCGGGTTCGGTCTCCGGGTCGGGGCGGTTCGGCACGATGACGGTGTCGGCGCAGTCCACGGCATCGAGCCCTGCGACGCCGGAGAGCCGGAAGAGACCCTGGTGCATGCGCACGCTCGGGGTCTCGGCGCACAGCTCGAATTCGTACCAGGGCACGGGCAGCTCGGGACGGCGCAGCCCGAAGAGCTCGGTGGCCACCCCCATCTCGAAAGGGTTGGAGCCGGCCGAGACGATCATTACGACCCGGTGCGAGGATTCTTGCGCCATATGCGATTCCTAGCACTCACGGTGACCCGGGCCAAGGCCGAGGATGGGGATCATGAGCGATGACACGACGAATACCGCGCCCGGCCCGATCCTGCTGAGCGATGCGCTGAAGACGTTCGAGGCCCTGTGGAGCCCGCGGATCGTGGCCCGCGTCAACGACTACGACATACGGATCGCCAAGGTCCGCGGCGAGCATGTGTGGCACGTCCATGAGGACACCGACGAGTTCTTCCTCGTGCTCGACGGCACGCTGGACATCCAGCTGCGCGGGACGGACGGGGAGCGGACCGTCACCCTCGCCCGTGGCGCGGTGTTCGTCGTTCCGCGCGGGACCTGGCACAAGCCGTCAGCCGCCGACGGGGCATCGATCATGGTGTTCGAGCCGTCGGGCACCCCGTCGGTGGGCGACCGGCACGACGAGGTCCCCGCGCACGTGGACGCGACGACCGGCCACGAGCTGGGGAGCTGAACGCGGTGGTGAATCAGCGGGGTTGACACTGTGACGGGCCGCGGGTCAGAGTCCCGCCGATGGAGATCACCGAGCTGACCCCCGCCGAACGCCGCGTATGGGATGCCTTCCCCCGCGGCGTTCCCGTCGACTTCCGTACCGGCGTGGAGAGTGAGGACGACCCGGAGACCGGGGCCGGCTGGGGACCTGAGCGCACGGTACGCGGCGAGTTACTGCGGGCCCTGCTGGTCGGTGGCCGGCAGGAGGACGGCGAGGTGGCGGCGCTGCGTGTGATGGGCGCACGCATCTCGGGCTCACTGAACGTGCGTTACGCGACGGCCGAGTACGCGGTGCTGCTGGCCGGCTGTCACTTCGAGCAGGAGCCGAATCTGTACGGGGCGCAGCTGCGCCAGCTCAACCTCAGCAATTCGGTGCTGCCGGGCCTGACCGCCGCCACCGTCCGGATCGACGGCGTACTGAGGCTCACCGACTGCCGGATCTCCGGCCCGGTCCGGCTCGGCGGCTCGAAGATCAGTCAGGCGTTGTTCCTCGACCGTGCCCGGATCGGCGTGAACGCCGACGGCTCGACGGCGTTCAACGACGAGGCGGTTCTCCAGCTCAACCGCGTGATCGTCGAGGACGACATGTGGTTGCCGGGACTCGTCGTGCACGGCGAGTCCCGGCTCGACGGTGCCGCCGTCACCGGGCAGGTCCTGCTGAATGACGCCGAGTTGCTGAATCCGGGGGCAACCGCCCTCCAGGCGGAGACGCTGACAGTCGGCACCGATGTGCACGCGATGCGGATCCGGGTCGAGGGGCGGACCAATGTGCGCGGCAGCCGGATACCGGGGCAGCTCAACTTTGCGTATGCGCGGCTGTCGAACCCCGGCGGTGTCGCCGTGCGTGCCAGCAGCTGCGTGGTCGGCGAGCTGTGGCTCCGGGAGGCCGCGCCGATCGAGGGACGGGTGAATCTGCGCCGCGCGCAGATCGATCTCATCCACGCCGACCCGGCGGTCTGGCCGCGCGATGTCCTCCTCGACGGGCTGACGTACACCGCTCTGCTCCCCCATCTGCCCGCCGAGCAGCGGCTGCCGCTGCTCGGACGTGAGGGGGAGGGATACGTGCCCTACGCGTATGAGCAGTTGACGGCGGCGTACCGGCGGATCGGTGACGACGACGCGGCACGCACCGTGCTGCTCGCCAAGCAGCGCACCCATCGGACCACCCTGCCGGGATACGCGAGGGTGTGGGGGTATCTGCAGGACGCCACCGTGGGGTACGGCTTCCGGCCGGTGCGGGCGGCGGCCTGGCTCTTCTCGCTGCTGCTGATCGGCTCGCTGGCATACGGACTGCACCGTCCGCCGGCGCTGAAGGCCGGTGAGGCCCCGCCGTTCAGCGCGTTCTTCTACACCCTGGATCTGCTGCTGCCGATCATCGACTTCGGGCAGGAGAAGGCGTTCAACCCGCTGGGCTGGTACCAGTACCTGTCGTATCTGCTGATCGCGGCCGGGTGGCTGCTCGCGACGACGATCGCCGCGGGCATCACCCGGTCGGTCAGCCGTCAGTGACGGCGGGGGCCGGGCGGTCAGGCCTTGCGTGCCACGCCTGCGTAGCCCGGGATCGGCTCGTCGCCGGGGACGTCGATGGCCTCGCCGAGCTCCGGATGCCAGTCCGCGGAGAGCGTGACACCCGGCTCGACCACTTCGAGTCCGTCGAAGAACGTGGTGAATTCGGCGTGGGAACGCAGGCGCAGTGTCATCCCGCGAGCCTTGTACATGGCGGAGGCCTGCGCCGCACCCTCGGGGTCGAAGTCCCCGGTGGTCTGCGACAGAACCAGGTAGCTGCCGGAGGGGAGCCGCTCGACCAGGCGGTCGACGAGTTCGGCCGCGCCGTCCTCGTCGTCCAGGAAGTGCAGCAGGGCCAGCAGCGACAGCGCGATCGGCTTGTCGAAGTCGAGGACCTCGCCTGCCTGCTCCAGGATGGCTTCGGGCTTGCGGGCGTCGGCCTGGATGTACTCGGTGGCGCCCTGTGGGGTGGAGCGCAGCAGGGCCGCCGCGTGCGCGAGGACGATCGGGTCGTTGTCGCAGTAGACGATGCGCGCGTCCGGGGCGGTCCGCTGGGCGATCTGGTGGAGGTTCGGCTCGGTGGGGATGCCGGTGCCGATGTCGAGGAACTGGCGGATGCCGTTCTCGGCCAGCCACCGGGTGGCCCGGTGCATGAAGGCGCGGTTGACCCGGGCCATGTCGCGCCCTCTGGCGTCGAGGGCCAGCAGCTGCTGGGCCATCTGTTCGTCGACCGGGTAGTTGTCCTTGCCGCCGAGGAACCAGTCGTACATCCGGGCGGGATGCGGCTTGCTGGTGTCGATCTCGATGGCTTGGGGTTCGTGCCCGGTCATAGCGCGCTCCATGGGTCCATAGGTCGGCGAACAACAAGAGTGTGGGGCGGGAAGGGACTCCGGCGCTGCGGATTCAGGTGAGAAGGAAGTCCGCCTGGCCGGACTTGGCCCCCTGGATGAAGGCGGCGATCTCACGGTGGGAGTAGATCAGGGCGGGGCCGTCGGGATCGGCTGACTGGCGCACGGCGACTCTGCCGTCCGACAGCTTCATGGCTTCGACGCAATTGCCTCCGTTCCCACCGCTCCACGGCTTGTACCAGCCCTCGGAGCCGAGTTCGGCGGCCGGCATGCCGTTGTATATGGGTTCCATCACAGCTCCTTGCGGAAGTCCCGGAGGATTTCCTTCGTGCGTTGTGCAGTTGCGGCCTGAGCCGCCATGCGGTCCATGACTTCGAGGTAGGAGGCCACCTCGGGGCGCGCGTCGAAGTAGACGGCTCCGGTCAGGTACTCGCTGTAAACCATGTCGGGGAGTTCGGGGACGCCGAAGCGGAAGAGGACGAAGGGGCCGTAGGTGCCCGGATGGTGACCGGTCGAGAATTCCGCGATCTGCAGCGTCACATGCGGCATCTCGGCCGCTTCGAGGAGCCGGTCGATCTGTCCGCGCATGGCGTCGACGCTGCCGACGGGACGGCGCAGCACCGTCTCGTCCATCACCACCCACAGCTTCGGGGAGTCCGGCCTGGTCAGCAGGGACTGACGCTCCATCCGAAGCGCCACATGGCGCTCGATGTCCTCGGGCCTGGTCTGGCCGACGGCTCCGGTGCGCATCACCGAGCGCGCGTAGTCCTCGGTCTGCAGCAGTCCGGGGACGAAGTGCGGCTCGTACATGCGCAGGAGGCTCGCGGCACCCTCCAGGCTGACGTACATGCTGAACCAGTCGGGCAGCACATCGTGGAAGCGCTGCCACCAGCCGGGTTTATTGGCCTCCTCGGCGAGCTCCACGAAGGCGTCGGCCTCGTCGTCGGCGATCCCGTACGCCTTCAGCAGCAGCTGGACGTAGGGGATCTTGAGAGCGACCTCGGCGGTCTCCATCCTGCGTATCGTCGCAGGTGCGACCCGCAGCACCTTGGCAGCCTGGTCACGGCTCAGGCCGACACGTTCCCGCAGATCCTGCAGGCGTTTGCCGAGAACGACCTGACCCACGGTCGGGGCGGACCGCGGTTCGCTCACTTCAGACCTCCCGATGCGCTGTTTGCCAGCAGTGTGCCATGCGCAGGCCGTCCAAGACAGAACCACTCTGAATTTTTCAGAGTGCCCCTTGCCAAGTGTTCCCGACAGGGGGAGAGTTGGTGAGTGAACCAGTTCACGTAGTCACGGCCGCCCTCATTCGCATGGGACAGCGGAGTGTGACGCAGCCCCCACTGTGAGGAATCGGTTGTGGCACCTGGCAGCGCGCTTATGCCCCGGCTCATGGATCTCAGACCCGGGACGGAAGCGCTCCGGTACTGCTTCGCGCTGCCTGCGCACCCCGAGTCTGTGGCCGGTGCACGGCGGCTGACGAGAGCTCGGCTCGACGAGTGGCGGCTGGACGATGACACGCACGAGGCGGCGATCCTGATCGTCTCGGAACTGGTCACCAACGCGGTGGTGCACACCGAGAGCGCTCGCGTCGTGTGCGAGCTGCACTGCCTCGACGGACGGCTTCGCATAGCCGTACAGGACCAAGGACACCAGCCCGGCGGGCCGCAGCTGTGCCGCACCGCCGATGACGAGCACGGTCGCGGCTTGCTGCTCGTCGACGCGATGAGCAGCTCCTGGGGTTCCCGCGACGCGGGCTACGGCTCGGGCCGCATCGTCTGGGCAGAACTGCCGCACGGCTCGGAGCGGTCATGCTGAAGAACGCAATGTCCCACCTGCTCGGAGCGCGCCGCTCCCGTGAGCCCCGGCGAGCCGTCGCCACGGGCACAGTGCAGTTGCCGCTGCCTCCCGCGCTGTCGGCGAGCCTGGGCTGCGACGCGGTGGGGGTGCCGTCCCGGTACGGCTTCCGGCTCATGTCTCATCTGCCACGCGCCGGTTGCGTCTTCGCGGATGCCGACCGCTGGTGGTGGATCGTGCCTGCAGGCTCCGACCTCGATCTGGACTGGCCCGCGCAGGCCGCCTATGCGAAAGGGGCCTGCGTTCCGGCAGTACGGCCCCGGCTGATCCACCAACCCGACAACCGCACGCCGTACACCCCGCCCATCCCGCTCTTCCTGATGGTGTGCCAGGTCACCGGTGTGACGCCGTCGTGGGCACCGTCCGGCGGCGCACGCGCCGTCTCCGCTCCCTGACGCAGCCGGGAGAGGGGCGGGATTTCCCTCAGGAACCCTGCCCCCGCCCCCTCACTTACGCAACGTCAGCCGGTCGACAGCGGCGGCCTTCGAGCCGCCTGCCGCAACGAGATGGACGTCCTGCGTGCCGGTGACGGTGCGCAGCAGCTTCACGGACTGCTCCTGCCAGGTGTCAGAACCGCCGGTGGACCTCACCGGCAGCACACCCACGAGCGGCGAGGGCACTCCGCGTACGGCCGGCCGGACTCGACGATCTCCTCGCCGGATGCGATGCGGTGAGCCTGCACGCGCCGGCCACCGACGAGACGTACCGGATGCTCGACCGTCGGCGGCTGGGACTGCTGCCCGACGGGGCGGTGCTCATCAATACGGCACGTGGGACGCTGGTCGACACGGCGGCGTTGACGGACGAGGGGGCGGCCGGCCGGATCAGCGCCGTACTCGACGTCACCGATCCGGAACCCCGGCGGCCGGACAGCCGGCTTCTCGACCTGCCGGGCGCCTTCCTGACACCGCGTCCGGCGGGCTCGCTCGGCAATGAGCTGGAACGGCTCGGGAGTGCGGCGGTCGACGAGGTGAAGCGGCTGGTCCCGGGACTGCCATTTGCTCGCTCCGTACCCAGGGAAGAGCTCTCACACAGCGGTTGACCTGCTGATTCACTCGCCGGACACCCCTGTCACGCTGCGTTGTCAGTGGTCCGTTCTACTGTGGCACCACTGATCGAAAAGCCCGCGGCAGGCGGGCTGTCCGGGTGTGAAGGGGGCGGGACCGTGCGCCGCTGGGAGTACGTCGAGGGCAGTGCCTCGAAGTTCTGGGAGACCGAGGCCGAGGGTGTCGTGGTGACGGTGCGCTACGGGCGGTGCGGGAGCGACGGGCGTAGGCAGACGAAGGAGTACGCGTCGGCCGAGGCCGCGTCGGCACAGGTCCGCAAGACGATCGCGGAGAAGGAGAAGAAGGGGTACCGCGAGGTGGGGGCGTCGACTGCGGGGGCCGCAACGGCAACAGGGGCTGCGGCGGCGACTGCGACTGCGCCCGGCGTGGTTCCCGGAGCGGACACTCCTGCGCTTGCCGGAGCGGACGCTCTCGCTCTGCCCGACGAGGACACCTTTGTTCTTCCCGCGAGCTGGCGGCGAACGCTCCACCCCCGGCGCGGCGGAGTGCACCGGGTGCCGGGCAAGGCGCGGAAGGAGACGCTCGACACGGTCGGGACCCGGATCGCCGAAGAGGCGTCCTGGATCAAGGAGTTCGTGGACGCGCCGCGTTCGGATGCCGGGCTGGCCGACCATCTGCGGTCGCATGCCGCCGGAAGCCCCTCGCCGGTCGGAGCCGCCGTACTGGCCTCAGTCGTCCGGCTTCCCGTGCCCGACTCCGTGTGGGCGGACCACTGGTCCGAGCACTACGGTCTGCCGTTCGCCGCACGGGCCGCGGTCGAACTGTTCTCGGTCGACGCCGACTGGCACCAGAGCGGCCACCGGCGGAGCGCGCCCCGGCTGGAGGCGCTCGCAGGCCCGCGCCACGCGTACTGGGCGAGGGACCGCCGATTGCCGATGGACCGGGTCCGTGCGCTGCTCGCCGTGGCCGACGAGGAGACCTACCGGGAGACGGTCGAGGCGCTGGCCAAGTGCCGCACCGACGCACTGCGCAGGATCATCGTCTCCTATCTGGTGCCGAGTGAGACCGACTGGGTCGACGAGCTCTGCGCAGATCCCGAAGTGGGCGCGGAGCAGGACCACACCCTGCGCACCATGGTGTTCAGCTCACTGAACTCGGCCGACCAGATGACGCGGTTCCCCCACCGGCCGGGCTTCACCGACAGCGTCGCGTTCATCGCGACGGTCGCCGAGGGCATCGGACCGGCGATCGCTCCCCTGCTGGCCGACTCCCTCAACGGCAACCACTACTACGCCGACGGCGTGAAGCTCGCCGCCAACTCCCTGGCCGAGCTCCCCACCGACGAGGCCTTCCTCGCCCTGCTCGCCCACGCGGACTCGAAGCATGTCCGCCCGGCTCTCCTCGACGCCATACGCCGCTATCCGGTGCGTGCGGTGCGACTGCTGGCCGCCGAGGCACGCGGCACCTCGGCCGCGTCGTCCAGCCGGACGCTGCAACTGCTGCGCGGTCATATCGGCGCCCACCACGAACTGGTCTCGCTCGCACTCGAGGACCTGGATGCCGAGGTCGTGGAGATCGTCGAACCGCTGCTCAACCCTGCGGACCTGATCGCCGACGCACCCGTGGACGCCCTGCCGACCGTGCTGACGGCGCCGCCGTGGTCCCGGCCCCGCACCAATGCCAAGGCCGCTGTGGTGACGGGACTGACCGCGGTGTCCGAGCCCTCGCTGGAGTGGCTGCCCGAGGAGCAGACGGCATGGGCGGCCAGCTCCTCCTGGTATACGACCAGGCACAGCAACGGCGACTGGGAGAAGGACACCGCCACCCTGCATCACGACTTGGCCGTGGGCGGTCTACGGCCGGCCTGGGTCTTCGTCCACGGGCCCGAGGAACTGGTCGCACCGCTGCTCGCCACCTGGGATCCGACCGACCTGTGGGACGGCGAGGACACCCTCAAGCCGATCGCCGCCCGCTTCGGCCTCGCCGCGCTGCCACTGCTGCTGCGCGCCGTGCCCCGGCAGCCCGGTGCGCTCGCCCCACTGCTGCTCCCGTTCGTCGATGCGCAGGTCGCCCGGCACATGGCGGACTGGGCGGCACGCCTCAAGTCCACTGCGGCGACCGCCCGTTCCTGGTTCACCCGGCACGGCGTCGCGGCCGCCCCGCTCCTGGTGCCGGACGCCGTGGGCAAGGCGGGCGCCGCGCGACGCGCCGCCGAAGGGGCACTGACGCTGATCGCCACGGTGCACGGCGACACCGTGGTGCGCGATGCCGCCCGGGCGTACGGCACACAGGCTGCTGCCGCGGTGGAGGCGCTGCTGGCCGCGGACCCGCTGGAGCGGGCGCTGCCCGCCAAGATGCCTGTGCTGCCGGGCTGGGCGGAACCTTCGCTGCTGCCCCAGATCACGGTCCGGTCGGGCGGTGCGCTGCCGGCGCAGTCGGTGCGCCACGCCCTGACGATGCTGGCGCTGTCGAAGCCCGGCGAGGTGTACCCAGGGGTCGCTTCGCTCGTCGAGACGGCCGATGCCGCTTCACTCGCCGAGTTCGCATGGGCCCTGTTCGAGCAGTGGCAGCTGGCCAATCTGCCCGCGAAGGAGTCGTGGGCGCTGCACGCGCTGGGGCTGCTGGGCGACGACGAGACGGTCCGCCGGCTCACACCGGTCATCCGGTCCTGGCCCGGTGAGGGCGCGCACCACCGGGCGGTGGAAGGCCTCGATGTGCTGGCGTCCATCGGCACCGATGTTGCGCTCCTGCATCTGCACGGCATCTCGCAGCGGGTGAAGTTCAAGGCGCTGAAGGCACGCGCCCAGGAGAAGATCGCCGAGGTCGCCGCCGGGCTCGGGCTGACCGGGGAACAGCTCTCCGACCGTCTGGTGCCGGACTTCGGCCTGGACGCGGACGGTTCGACGGTCGTCGACTACGGCACCCGTTCGTTCACTGTCGGCTTCGACGAGCAGTTGCGGCCCTACGTGCTGGACGGTGACGGCAAGCGCCGCAAGGATCTGCCGCAGCCGGGCGCCCGGGACGACGCGGAGCTCGCCCCGGCGGAGCGCAAGCGGTTCATGGCGCTCAAGAAGGACGTCCGGACCATCGCCTCCGACCAGGTGCGCCGGCTCGAGGCCGCGATGGTGACCGGGCGTTCCTGGACGGCCCAGGAGTTCCAGGAGCTGTTCGTCGGTCATCCGCTGCTGTGGCATCTGGTACGCCGACTGGTGTGGCTGAGCGAGACGGACGACGGCGTGCGCACGGGGTTCCGGGTCGCGGAGGACCGTACGTTCGCCGACGCGGAGGACGATGTCTTCGCCCTGACCGACGACGCGACCGTGCGGCTCGCGCACCCGCTGCATCTCGGGGACGAACTGACCACCTGGTCCGAGGTGTTCGCCGACTACGAGATCCTTCAGCCGTTCGCGCAGCTCGGGCGCACCGTGTTCGAGCTGTCCGAGGAGGAGACGGCGGGATACCGGCTCACCAGGTTCGAGGGGCTCAAGGTGCCGACCGGGAAGGTCCTGGGGCTGGAGCGGCGGGGCTGGGAGCGCGGGGCGCCGCAGGACGCCGGAGTGGAGCGCTGGATCTCCAAGCGGCTGACCGACGACTGCTATCTGGTGATCGCGCTGCACGAGGGCATCGCGGTCGGGGTGGTCGACATGTTCCCCGACCAGATCCTCGAAACGGTCTGGCTCGACAGCCGGCCCAACGATCACTGGGACAGCCGCAGCCACCTGCTCCGTTTCGCCGCCCTGGACGCGGTGACCGTGTCCGAGCTCCTCGGCGACCTGACGGAACTCACCGAGGGCGTCGCATCATGACCGTACGGAACGAGACTCGCCTGGAGACACCGGACGGCGGTCCGGCTCCGGTACAGCGGCCACCGGCAGAGGTGCGGTACGCCGAGGAGCTGGCCGCGCTGCGGGCCGGCGACCGTGATCCGCGGCCGCCGGGCTGGGAGTTGAGCCTGCGCGCTGCGCGCCGCTTCGTCATCGGCGACGCGGACGCGGGTATCAGCCGGAAGTTCGTCGGCAATCCCTCGTTGGTGGACCGGGCACTGGTGACGCTGGCGACGAGCCGCGGGCTGATGCTGGTCGGGGAACCGGGCACCGCCAAGTCGCTGCTCTCCGAACTGATCGCGGCCGCGGTCAGCGGGGACTCGACGCTGACGGTTCAGGGTGGCGCGGCCACCACCGAGGACCAGATCAAGTACGGCTGGAATTACGCACTGCTGGTCGCCGAGGGGCCCTCCACCCGCTCGCTGGTCCCGGCTCCGATGCTGCGCGGCATGGCGGAGGGCAGGCTCGTGCGGTTCGAGGAGATCACCCGCTGTCCGCTGGAGGTGCAGGACTCGCTGTTGTCCCTGCTCTCCGAGCGGGTGGTGGCGATCCCCGAGCTGACAGGGCCGGACGGCATGGTCTTCGCCCGGCAGGGCTTCAATGTCATCGCGACGGCCAACACCAGGGACCGGGGCGTCAATGAGATGAGTGCGGCGCTCAAGCGGCGGTTCAACTTCGAGACCGTGTTCCCGATCCCCGACCTGGACACCGAACTTGCGCTCGTCGAGGCGGAGGTGACCACTCTTCTGCGGCGTTCGGGGGTGGAGCCGCCACCGGACCGGGATGTTCTGGAGGTCCTCGTCGGTACGTTCCGGGAGCTGCGTGCGGGGGCCGGCGAGAAGGGCGGACCCGGTGGGGGCCCGGACCGTCCTTCGGCGGTGATGAGTACCGCGGAGGCCGTCTCGGTCGCCCATGCCGTGGGCGTGCGCGGCTGGTTCCTGCGCGGCGAGCCGGGCAGTGCCGCCGACGTGGTGGCATGTCTGGCGGGGACGGCGGCGAAGGACAGCCCGGAGGACCTGGCCAGGCTGCGCCGCTATCTGGAGCAGCAGGTGCCGCGCCGTCGCAGCCCGGCGTGGCAGGCCCTGTACGACGCACGCCATCTGCTGGCCGACTGATGTCCGCGGTGTTCCTGGGGGTGCGTCACCACTCCCCCGCCTGCGCGCGGCTCGTCGAGCGGACCATCGAGGAGCTTCGGCCCGCCCAGGTGCTGATCGAGGGTCCCGCCGAGATGAACGGACGGCTGGACGAGCTGCTGCTCGGACATGAGCTGCCGGTCGCGGTGTTCAGCCACTACCGCGACGGGCAGCGGTCCGCCACGTCCTGGGCGCCGCTCTGCGACTACTCGCCCGAGTGGGTCGCGCTGCGGGCGGGGCGGGCGGCGGGGGCCCAGGTCCGTTTCATCGATCTGCCGGCCTGGCACCCGGCGTTCGCCGAGCGCACCAACCGATACGCCGATGCGGAGGTCCGCTACGCGGAGGCGACGGAGCGGCTGTGCCGGCAATTCGCGGTGGACTCCTCGGACGCCCTGTGGGACCGCCTCTTCGAGGTCGAGCCCGACGACGGTCTCGCAGAACGGCTCGACGCGTACTTCGCGCTGGTGCGCGGGGACGCGGAAGCCGATGCCGGCGACCGGGCGCGCGAAACGTACATGGCGGCGTGGGTCCGGGTGGCGGTCGCCGAGGCCGGGGACCGGCCGGTGCTGGTGGTGACCGGCGGCTTCCACCAGCCCGCGCTCCGGGCGCTCACCGGATCCGGCGGGGAGAGCACTGAAGGCGGCGACGGCTGGGAGCGGGGCGCGGACGGATGGCCAAAGGTTCCCGCTCGGCCGGACGGGGCCATGGCCGGGAGTTTCCTCGTGCCGTACTCCTTCCGGCAGTTGGACGCCTTTGCCGGGTACCAGTCGGGGATGCCGTCACCCGGCTACTACCAGCAGGTGTGGGAGGCGGGCCCCGAAGCCGCGGCGGACGGCTTGCTGCGCGCGGTCGTCGAGCGGCTGCGGGCGCGCAGATTCCCGGTGTCCACCGCCGATCTGATCGCCGCGCGGAGTCTGGCCCAGGGGCTCACGGCGCTGCGCGGCCATCCGCGCCCCGCCAGGATCGATGTGCTCGACGGTCTCGCGGGCGCCCTGATCACGGACGACCTGGACCGCCCGCTCCCGTGGACGAGCCGGGGCACGCTGACGACGGGGGCCCATCCCGCGGTCGTCGAGATGGTGGCGGCCTGCAGCGGCGACCGCACCGGGCAACTCCATCCCTGCACTCCGGCGCCGCCACTGGTTCACGATGTGGCGGCGCAGCTGGCCGGTCTGGCGCTCGACGGCGGCCCCGAGGCCTCGTACCGCCTCGATCTCACGGACTCCACCGACCTGGAGCGCAGCCGGGTGCTGCACCGGCTGCGGGTGCTGGGGATTCCCGGTCACGGGCGGACGGCCGGTCCCGAGCACGGAATCGACCCGGTCTTCACCGAACGCTGGGAGGCACAGTCCGTCTCGGGGCGCGAGGCCGCGCTGGTGGAGGCGGGTGCCTACGGCGCGACCCTGTCGGAGGCGGCGGCGGCCACGCTCACCGAGCGCACGCGGGACACCGCGGCCGAGGCCGACGACCTGGCCCGGGCGCTGTTCGACGCCGTGCTGTGTGGGATGGACGGGTTCTCCGAGCAGTTGCTCGGTGAACTGGCCTCCGGCGTTTGCGAGTTGAAGGACTCCGGATCGCTCGGAGACATACTCTCCACGGCCCTGGGGCTGTGGCGACACGACCGGGTGTTCGGGGTGGCGCACGGTCCACTGCTCGCCGCTGTGATCAACGGTTCGACGGGTCGGCTGCTGTGGCTTCTGGAAGGGGCGCGCGGTACGTCGGGGGTGGACTTCCCTCGTCTGCGGGCCGTGGTCGCCGTGCGCGACGCCCTGCTGCACGCGCCGGAGTTGCTCTCCGTGCCACGGGAGACGGCGGCCGCGATCGCGTGGCGGATCAGCGGCGATCCGGAGGCACCGATCGATCTGCGCGGGGCCGCGTTCGGACTGCACCGGGCCCTGGCGCAGGCCCCGGGCGCCTCCGGGGACCCGGCCGAGGCGGTGCGTACGGTCGCGACGGCCGGTACTGATGCGCTCGGCGACTGGCTGGCCGGACTGTTCGCGCTCGCCCGCGACGAGGTGACGGGCGCGGTGCGGAACGAGGGCGGGGACGAGCGCGGCGGTGGCGCGGAGTCGCTGATCGATGTGCTGGACAGTCTGGTCTGCGCGCTGCCCGACAGCGAGTTCCTGTCGGGTCTGCCCGCTCTGCGTCAGGCCTTCGCATTCTTCCCGCCACGCGAACGCGACCGGATCGCCGGTCGCCTGTTGGAACGGCGCGGGGTGCGCGGCTCGTCGCGTTCCCTGCTGCGGACCACCGAGGACCCGCTGCTGATCGCCCGGGCCCGCTCCCTGGAGGAGTCCGTGTCCCGACTACTGGCCCGCTACGAACTGGGAGCCACCCCATGACCACGCCCGAACACGTCCCCGGCCGGGCACTGACGCCCGGGGAAGGAGCCGACACAGCTCCCGACGCGGGCCTGGAACGCTGGCGGCTGGTCCTCGGTTCCGCCGCCGAACGGCACACCGGACCGCTGGGGCCGGGCAACGCCGGCCGCGATGCCGCACTCGACTGGCTCTACGGCCGCGACCCCGACCTCGCCAGACGCGGTGTGCGCCGCTCCGGCACCGCCCCCCGTGAGGGAGGTGACGGCCCGTCCGCCGTGACCGCGGTCGACTGGCTCGACGACATCCACCGGCTCTTCCCGAAGGAGACCATCGAGCGCCTGGAGCGGGACGCCGTCGAGCGGTACGGCATCCAGGAGATCGTCACAGACCCCGCGGTGCTGGAGCGGGTCGAGCCGAGCCCCACCCTGCTGCGGGCCGTGCTGCGCACCAAGCATCTGATGAACCCGCAGGTGCTGCGACTGGCCCGGCGCATCGTCGAGTCGGTGGTGAAACAGCTCCTGGCCGAGCTCCGGCCGGAGATCCGCCGGGCGTTCCACGGCACCCGCTCCCGCAAGCCCAGCCGGGTGCCACTGGCCAGGGACTTCGACTTCCGGCAGACCGTACGTGCCAATCTCGCCCACTACCAGCCGGCCGAGCGACGTCTTCTGATCGAGCGCGCCCACTTCCACTCCCGTACCAAACGCCATGTGACGCAGTGGCAACTGATCCTGTTGGTCGACCAGTCGGGCTCGATGGCCGGATCGGTGATCCACTCGGCGGTGACCGCCGCGTGTCTGTGGGGCCTGCCCGGCCTCAAGACGCACCTCGTCGCCTTCGACACCCAGGTGGTGGACCTGACCTCCGATGTGACCGACCCGGTGGAGCTGCTGATGCGGGTCCAGTTGGGCGGCGGCACCGACATTGCGCGGGCCGTGGAGTACGGCGCGGGTCTGGTGGAGAATCCGCGGCGCACGATCGTCGCGCTGATCACCGACTTCTACGAGGGCGGCGACCCCTACCGGCTGCTGCGCACGGTGCGGGCGCTGGTGGAGCAGGGCAGCACCGTGCTGGGGCTGGCCGCGCTCGACGAGGACGCCAACCCCGAGTACGACCGTGAGCTGGCCGGAAGGCTCGCCGCGGCCGGCGCACACATCGGGGCGATGACACCGGGCCACCTCGCCGAGTTCGTCGCCGAGAGGCTGGGCCGATGACCGACACAACGAGCGGCGCCGTGGCCGCACGCCCCGATCTGCTCGCCCTCACTGCGGACACACTCGCGGCACTGGCCAACCGCGGCCTGGTCAAACGGGCCACGAAGGAGCTGGACGCGGGCACGGTGCCCGCTCTCACGACGGACCCGGACACCACGGTGCGAGCCCGCTTCGACGACGGCACCATCACGGCGCTGCCGCCCGGCACGGGTCTGGACGACGGCGACTGCAGCTGCGCCGCACCAGGCGTGTGCCGCCACCTCATCGCCCTGGTGCTGGCCTATCAGCGCGGGTCCGAGGCCCCGACTGACAGCGCCCCCGCCCCCGTCACCGACTGGTCCCCCGGCAGCACCGACGACACGGCCCTGACCGAAGCCGTCGGCGCCCGTCCGCTCGCCGCGGCCCGCCGCGCCTTCGAACGGGGTTACGCCGCCCTGGTGCACCGCCCTTCCCCGGACCATCCCGAGCCCCGGGTCGAACTCCCCACCTGCACGGTGCGGTTCCCGGTCCCCGGCGAGATCGCGTATGCGCTGACGGATGCGGCAGCCGCGCTGCGCGGCGAGATGGTGGCGCTCGCGGTATGGGCGTTCCGGGCGGCCGACGCAGCGGGGACCGAAGAGCGGTCCGTCCCCGTCCAGGTCGGCGGACGCGCCACCGCCCCGTCCACGCCCGGGCCCGCGCTCGACGCGGCCGTCGGGCTGGCGGGTGAGCTCCTGGCGGAGGGCGTGGCCCATGTCGGACCGGTCCACGGCGGAGCCCTGGCACGGGCCGGTGCCGAACTGACCAGCGAGTCGCTGCACTGGCCCGCGGGTGCACTCGCCGAGTTGGCGGACCAGCTCACGGCGTACGCCGACCGCAACGCCCACTACCGCCCTGAGCTGGTCGCCGCCCTGCTCACCGAGTTGTACGCCCGTAGGCGGGCCGCCGCGGTCCCCGGCGTACTGGGTACCCGCGAGGCCGGGGACACCCCGCTGCGCCGGGTCCGGCTCACCTCGCTCGGCTGCCGTGTCCACGGCACACCGCAGTCCCTGATCTGCGAGGTGTATTTCGCGCATCCCGGCGCGGGCACCGTCCTCGTCCTGCGAAAGACCTGGACGGCTGCCGAGGGCAAGGAGCTCACGGGCCATCTGCTGTCCACCCGCCGCGTCCTCGCCACGCCGCTGAGCTCACTGGCCGCCGGAAGCCTGGTCAGCGAGAGCGTGCGGCGCACGCCGAGCCGTGCGCTGACGATCGCCCGGGGCCGGCTGGGCACGACGACCATCACGCCCGTCGGCGCCGCCTGGACGGAGCTTCCGGAGCCGTTGCTCGTACGGGATCTGTCCGCGCTCACGGCGGGCTGGGAGGGCAGGCCGCCCCGGCTGATCCGGCCGCGGGTCGAGGCGGATGCGGTCCATGTCGTCGCCCTGTCACAGGTGGAGAGCGTCGGTTACGACCCCGTCGAGCAGCACCTCGAAGCCGTCGTGCGCGATGCCTCGGGGACCCCCGCGCTGGTGACGTCGGGCTACCGGCCGGAGTGCCCCGGTGCGTTGGACGCCCTGGCCGACGCGCTGGAGGGCGGCGCCACGCATGTCAGTGGTTCGGTGCACCGCTCCGGCGGTGGAATCAGGATCGATCCGATCGCGGTGCTCACCCCGGCCGGGGTGGTCGTGCCGGATCTCGCGCCCGGTGACGGTTCCACGGCGTTGGCAGCGGCGGTGCACCGTCCGTCCGATCCGCTGACGGCAGTGCTGGACGAGGCGATATCCGCCATGTCGGCGGTGCCGCACAGCGGACTGCGCCATCTGAACAGCCCCGCCCGTTCCCGTATCGACGAGGCGGCGACGGCACTGTCACGCACCGGCCTGACCCGTGCCGCGACCCTGCTGCGCGCCTTCCTCGACGCTCTGGACGACGGGGGCGCGCCGAACGAGGAGGGCCTCGCCGTCCGTTCCGATGCGTGGCTGGAAGCCCAGCTCCATCTCCTGGTCAGCAGCGAACTCCGGTCCTCCCGGTCGGAGTTCGTGTCCGCGCCGGCACCCGCCTAGGGCCGGTTCAGATAGGCGAGCCCGGGATGGGCCTTCGTGTACCCGTCGAGGAGTCGTCCGGCCACGGTCACCGAGTCGACCAGCGGGTGCAGCGCGAAGGCCTTCACGGCGGTGGCGCGTGAGCCGCTTTCCGCCGCGTCCAGTACCGCGCGCTCGACGGCCTTGACCGCGGTGACCAGTCCGACGGCGTGGTACGGAAGCGGGTCGACGGCGACGGGACGCGCGCCGTTCGCGTCGACCATGCACGGCACCTCGATGACGGCGTCCGCGTCGAGTACGGAAAGCGTCGTGCGGTTGCGGACGTTGAGGATGAGCGAGGTCCGTTCGTTGCGGGCGACGGCCCGCATGAGGGCGAGTGCCACCTTCTCGTAGCCGCCGGACTCCAGATCGCTCTCGTCCCGCTCGCCGACCCCGGCGACCTCCCGGTTCTCCGACATATAGGTGGCCTCGCGTTCGGCGCGGGTGCGGTCCCAGGCCGGCAGTGCGGGGGCGGCAGGGTCCTTCACCCGGGCGTAGAAGCCCTCCTGCTGCTCACGGAGAAAGGCGCCCCGGGTCTGCTCGGCGTCCTGGTAGGCGCGTACGGCTTCCCGGTTGAAGTAGTAGTAGTGCAGATACTCGTTGGGGATGGCGCCCAGCGACTGCAGCCAGTCGGCGCCGAAGAGTCTGCCTTCCTCGAAGGAACCGAGAAGTTCCGGGTCCGTCAGCAGCCGCGGGAGTTCGTCGCGGCCGTCGACATGCAGTGCGCGGACCCAGCCCAGATGGTTGAGGCCGACGTAGTCGATCCGGGCCCGGTCGGGGTCGGCGCCGAGCACCCGGGCGATTCGGCGGCCGAGGCCGACCGGGGAGTCGCAGATGCCGATGACCCGGTCGCCCAGGTGACGGGACATGGCCTCGGTGACCAGGCCGGCCGGGTTGGTGAAGTTGATGACCCAGGCGTCCGGGGCGAGCCGCGCGATGCGCTGTGCGAGGTCGACGGCGACGGGCACGGTGCGCAGCCCGTACGCGATGCCGCCCGCCCCGACCGTCTCTTGGCCGAGTACGCCCTCGTCGAGGGCGACCCGTTCGTCGGCGGCCCGTCCTTCGAGGCCGCCGACGCGGATCGCCGAGAAGACGAAGTCGGCGCCGCTCAGCGCCTCGTCGAGCTCGGTGGTGGCGGTGACGGCGGGCGCGTCCGGGACGTTCGCGGCCTGTTCGCCGAGCACCCGGGCGATGGCGGTGAGCCGGTCGGCGTCGGTGTCGTAGAGGGTGACCGCGCTCACGCGGCCCTCGGCGTGATCGGCGAGCAGCGCCCCGTACACGAGTGGAACCCGGAATCCGCCGCCGCCCAGAATTGTCAGCTTCACGCTTCCGCATGGTACGTGGGCGGGCCCGGACAGGGCCCGGGCGACTCCGGACGGCAACTCTCCACCGGCGCCGACAGCACCCGGCCCGGGGGGGCGGCGCCCCGGGGGGGCCCGCCCCGGCGGCCGGGTAGGGGAGCCCAACACCCCCGGCCAATATGCCG